>NZ_JADBSA010000142.1:0-11480 GCF_020246945.1 Microcystis sp. M113S1
TACCTAATTTTCAGGGAAAAAGTACCTGAATTTTCCCCCTGATCACTCCCATGCCTGGTACTTTTTGATTGACAAAAAGTCTAAAAGTCTTACCCAACAAGGTTTTTAGATTTATTCAGCAGACCCTATATAGCAGAGAGCGAGTTGGTTAGGACAGATGCCTGAAGGAATCTTACTCACCGCATCCACGAGGTTTTCACTATTACCGAGATGCGATTGCCCTGAGTGCTTACCCCACGTGCGGTAGTACCGTCGAGGGAAAGTATTGACCATGAAACCCGAAAGGAATGTGATGAGGAATTTTAGTTCTGGCTATTTCGACAAAAGAATGACCATCCAATATTAACAAAAAGGAATTGCCTTGGTTTCCATCTAAAACCACAGAAAGAATAATCCCTTCATCTTCTTGTTCGCTATTTGGTTCAGGAACAAAAATAGGTTCACCTGGATAACAGCCTTCTTCATACCATCTAGATATTTTTTGCCTGATAATATCAATTTTTAAGAGTTGATTAAAAAAGTCATTAGGTTGCTCCTGGGCGAATCCAATACCATAAACAAATTGATATTCTTTAGTCTGGCATTGTTTTGAATTGATTCGAGGGAATTCTAAAAATTCTTTAGATAACAATTCAGAGCTAACCGATTGGGATGATAAAGCTAGTTTATAACGTCTTAATTCTGGTTTAGATAGTTTACATCCTTGTGTATTTCTGAGATTACTTAAATAATAGTCATCAATTGCATAGCTCGGATAAGCGCAGATATCAATAATTATTTCATCTTGATTCTCGAAAGCATTAACCTGATTAAAGGCGAAACAAGCTTCTGCCTCATAAATACCACTTAATTTTCCTTCTTTTCTGTTGACAACTAGGAACCGAGTCGGTTTTTCAGATTTCCAGGTAAAATTCTCAATAAAGGGTTTTCCCTTTAGCTTTTGTGTAATCAAATTCATTGGATTCGTTAGTAAAGGAAATTCTGGCAAAATTATATAATTTTCAGTCAAAGCAAAGCTTTGTATATAAGCTGGTTCAGTAACAGGAATTGAGGTAATTAGTTGTCTTGTGGTTTCTCCAAAAGGAAGCCGATAAATATTATAGGTACTGCTTTGAGAAATATCTGTGGTCAGATTAATTATTTCTTGTTTCTCGAAATCTCGCCGCGGGTGTCCTGTTGTTAATAAGCCTGGCAACTTATCTGTATAGTCAAATTCTCCTAGTGTCTCTAAGGTATATGGGTCAAATTTTAGTAGATTATGACTACCAGTAATCGCTAGAAAATGCCCAGCGATTTCAGTTATATTTAAGTTGGCATTATCACTGATATTTAGATTTAAAAGTGAGCCAACATTCTGCCAAATTGAGCGATTTACGGAAGTAGCAAATTCATCTACACAAATTCTGCCTGCTTCTAGATTTTTTCGATAAGTTTCGCTCCGTAAAAAGCGATTACGATAAGATACTTGTCCTTCTTTAAAGGTAAATTTATGTATCATGGACAAACCATCAAAAAGATGGCGATATTGTTGATTACCTACTTCAAATTTGCTCGGCCCATTACGGAATAAGCTTCCATTAAGCCAAGTAGGTATTTCTCCTTGAATAGATAACTTGTCTAAGATGATTTCTCGTTCTAAAGTTGACAAACCTAGCTGAAACTTGTTACTGTTTGACATGATTTTTAAGGTTAAATAAGTAAATTATTAAACTGCTTTCTATTGAGATTATGACAGTTATTTTATCTTAAGTCTTCCATCTTCCATCTCTAGAATACGATCAGCAATATCTAAAATACGATTATCATGAGTGACCAAGAGAATTGTACATTCTTGTTCTTTTGCTAATCTTTGCATCAGTTCAACTATCTCTCGACCAGTATGACTATCTAAAGAAGCTGTGGGTTCATCCGCTAGAACTAATTTGGGATTACTCACCAACGCTCTAGCAATTGCTACTCTTTGTTTTTGCCCACCGGAGAGATCACGCGGATAATAGTTAATACGATGTCCTAAACCGACTTCTTTTAACATCATTTTCGCCTTAGCTTTAGCTTGTACATCCGTCAGATGGTCATGAAGTTCGACAGACATTTGTACGTTTTCTCTGGCTGTCATAAATTCTAACAAATTGTGAGCTTGGAAAATATAGCCTACTTGTCGTCTTACTCTGACCATCTTTTCTTCATTTGCTCGGTATAATTCTTGTCCTAAAGTTTGTAAACTCCCTTCTTGTACCGACCTTAATCCGCCAATTAAAGAAATTAAAGTTGTTTTACCAGAGCCTGATTGCCCAGTAAGAATAATAATCTCTCCTGCTTGTATTTCTAAATTAATATCAAACAAAACTTGTTTACACAATGATTTTTTACCATAAAAATGGCTTAAATGATTGATGATTACAGTTACTTCTTTTGACATCAGTTCGCTCCGAAAATTAAGTAAAGTAAAATCTAAAATATATCTGCTGGATCTACTTCCTGTAGCTTTCTAACAGCGATTGCTCCAGAAATAAAACAGATAATAACAGTTAAAATTAGAACCATTAAAGCTCTCTTTGTTTCCATTTCTATAGGTAAATTAGTCGCTTGTTGTGCAGTTTGATACATGCCTAATGTGATAAAAAATCCTGGTATATAACCAAGAACTGCTAAAATCAGAGCTTCTTGAAAAATAACTTTAAGAAGATATCTATGTTGATAACCCATAGCCTTTAGGGTTGCATATTCTGCTAAATGCTCAGAGACATTACTATAAAGAATTTGATAAACAATAATAATGCCAACAATACTACCTAAAATAACCCCAAAAGCAAAGACAAAACCAATCGGAGTAGTTGTATTCCAATATTCTTTTTCAAATTCCATCAATTCTTGGCGGCTCATAACTCTGATATCTGGCGGTAAATAATCCTTGAGCTTAGGAATAACTTGTGCAGGATTATAACCTGGATGTAATTGAACAATTCCGAGATTAATAAATCCTTTTTGTCGTTGTATAAAGATTCTCAAAAAATTTAAGTCACTGGTAATTAAAGTACCATCAGCACCAAAAGATGTTCCTAGCTCAAACAATCCTACTACGGTGATTTTACGATTATTCGGACCTCGATCGCCAACTTCAGTTTCTACCTTTCCTTGCTGATTAAATAATTCAACAACCGGCCCAAATTCTGGCCGAGATGCGGCATCAAATAGAACTACATCTGGTTCTTGAAGCTTATCTATATTATTATTGACACCAGCTAAATTAAAAACATTTTTAGCTAATTCAAAGCCAATTATATAAATATTCCGCCAGTAGTTTCTAGTTTGAGGATTTTTCCATTGAGAAAATCCTAAATAGATAGGAATGACCCTTTTTACTTCAGGGAAAGCAAGTGTTTGATATAAGCGGCGTTCAGAAAAGTTTTCCATCGCAATTAAAGATGTTGAACGAGGACTTAATAAAAAAATATCTCCTTCTAGTTTACTATAAAGGGCTACCGCACTATCAAATAATGCTACTCTGAGACCCAACTGCATAAAGATCAAAACTACAGCAAAGCTAATGCCCCCAATTGCAACCATTAAGCGCATTTTTTCATGCTTTAATTGTAACCAAGCTGTAGATATTTTCAAAATCATTATCTTATTTTTTATTGGAAGTATTGATAATAACTTTAACTTGTAAATTCGTTAAATTAGCAACTTTCTGACTAGAATCTGGAGCAAGGCGAACCTTAACCTCAACTACCCGCGCATCAACATCAGCAACTGGATCTGTTCCTAAAATATCCTTTTTGCCAATCGCTAAACCAATTTCCTCTACTGTTCCTTGTAATTGCCCAGGGAAACCTTGACTGATAATGGTAGCTTTCTGACCAAGTTTTACGCGATAAATATCAGTTTCGTAAACTTCAGCGCTCACATACATTTGTTCTGTTCGTCCCAGTTCAACAATGCCCTTATCACTGATCAATTCTCCCGGCCAAGTCCTAATTTCCAGAATTTGTCCAGTGAGAGGGGACTTAACATAGGATAGATCGAGTTCGCTCTGAGCCTGTTTCAATGAGGCTCGTGCCGACTTCAGTTCTGCTTCGGCTAAAGATGTATCCACAGGACGAACTTCAGCAATTTCTTCTAAGGTTGCTTTGGCTTCTTCTTGCTGTTCAGCTAGGGTTATCTTGGTGCGTTTAAGATTGGCTTGGGCTTCATTGATCTGTTCTTGACGGGTGAGAATAATTTCTGTCAGGTTCACTTCGGCCTCGATAACTCGTTTGACTGCTGTTTTGTCAGCCAAACAGATTTGATCTCTTTGAGAAGAGCTTGTCGCACCATCTTGATAAAGAAGTTGATAGCGATTACATTCATTTTTCGCATTATCCATCTCGGCTCTCAGGCGTTCAATTTCTGCTTGTTTAGCCGCTTTTTGCCCTTTTAATTCAGCTTTCAACCTTTCAATGGTAGCCTCTTGTGCGAGAATCTGTCCTTCTAGTTCAGCTTGCAAGTTTTTAATTCTTGCCTTCTGAGCTTCGATTTCTCCTTGTTTAGCCCCAGCCTTAACCTGTCTCAGTTTAGCCTCGGCAACTAGCACTTGAGCTGCTGCTTTTTGTACTGCTTCTGTCAGACGGGGGCGACTATCAAGAGTGGCGATGACTTGGCCGATTTTTACTTTATCTCCTCGTTTAACTAACAATTGTTCCACTCTAGCTCCTTCCGCAAAAGCAGGGGCAGATAAGAGAACTACTTCGCCTTTGGGTTCTAAAATACCTAAAGCCGAAACAGATGGAGGTACTCTAGCAGGTTCGGATGTTGCTGTTGCAGAATGAGATATCTCTAATTCAGATTCAGTTTTTAACAGCATAAAACGATAAATTACTCCCATACTTATAGCGGCAGCTATGGCAACTGTTAGCCATAATAGCCACTTTTTTTTTGATTGAGTCAAAAATATTAACTTCATTTAGATAAAAAATAAGGTTCAATATTTTCCTGGCTTCCATAATAGTCAGTAGTTAAGGCATGAAGAATAATCTGCCTGTAACCGTTAATAACTAAATAGGGTTGTTCGGCTTTGGTTGCCGCAAAAATTTCGGGCAAATATTGATGAGATAAATGAGGATAACGATGGTGTACTTGATGATAATTGATGTGACTCCATAACCAATCAATTAAGGGATGAGTCATTACCATCCAGCTATCAACCTTTTGTGTTCCTTGTGTCAAGGTTTGTTGTCCCCGTTCAGGAATTGAATGGTGTTCACCAATATTGCGAATAGCAAATACAGTGGGCAGAATGACAAAGGTAGGAATGACAGTGAACCAAATAGAAATTCCTAGTAGAGGAATTAGATAAAAGTAGAAGACAATCGCTAAAGTTAAGAAGCCCACATCTTTCCATGCTTCCCCACGCTCTTTAGCTGACTGACTAAAAAGATGGCTGATCACTATTTTGTAACGATTCATCAATCCCATCAATGGACCCAAAGTTAAGGCAAACCAGAGAGGGTGATTATTCATCGGTTCTTCTGGATCTACCCCTTGATGATGGGTATAGCGATGGTGAGTAAAATGAAAATCTCGAAAATCGTAGTAAGGCAATAACGATAATGCCCACAAAATCCCTCCCCAGAAATCATTTAAAAATCTATTTTTGAACAGTGTCCAATGAGTACCTTCATGACCCAAAATGCCCAGACCCATAATTAGTATAGCATTGAACGTACCCAAGACAAGAATTAGTATTCCTTTGATGAACAAGGATAAGTATAAGTAAAGAGAATTACTTACCCATGTCTTATCAATGTTTTCAATACTTATTTGAGTCAAGAAAAAAGAAAATATTAAAAGGGAAATTAATGTCCAAGACTTTAACAAGTTCTCTACTTGGGGCAAAACCTGTTCTGTATGTTTGGGAACCTTAACCTTACTCATTATCTAGTCCTCTCTAATTACAGTGATACAAGTCAATCAGAATAGTTACGAACTCGACCCATTTGGTCGATTTTTGCCTAACAATTGAGATGGCAAATTCTCCTCAAATATGCCTGAATCGCCTTCTGGGTAAGCAACCCACATAAAGCTAATTTTGTCAAGCATTGTTAAGATGCACTTACCCTGTCTTTAATGTCTGTATCGCTACCATAATATTTTTGGCTTAAAGCCCGAAAGACAGCAGACAAATATCCATTAATGACAATATAGGGTTGCTTATCCTTAGTAGCAGTAAAGACTTCTGGTAAATAAGGATAATGTAGATAGGGATAGCGATGATGAATTTGATGGTAATTGATATTGCTCCAAAGCCAATCCATAATGGGATTACTTAAAATCATCCAACTATCAACTTTTAATTCAGAATTGTTACTGTTTGCGTTTTGAGCAGGGATTCCATGATGTTCGGAAACATTACGAACCATAAAGACAAAAGGAAGGAATACTAGCAGAGGAAAAACTGTATAGACAAGGGAAAGATGGGCTAAAGGAATTAGATAAAAGTAAAATATCAGTATCCAAGAGATAAAGCCTACATCTTTCCAGCCTTGACTGCGTATTTTGGGGGAGTCACTTAGTAAGTATTCTCCCAGAGTTTTATAGTGAATTCCTAAGCCAATAAGGGGTCCAATTGTTAAAGCCAAGAAAGTTGAGTGATTATTAACTGGTTCTTCTGGATCTTTACCAGGGATATGGGTATAACGATGATGGGTTAAATGAAACTCCTTGAAAGAGTAGAAAGGGATTAACAAGAAGGAGATAAAAATACCACCACAAAAGTCATTCCAAAATGGATTATTAAATAATCCTTTATGGGCAGCTTCATGACCTAATATACCTAGTCCCATGGCGAGAATAGCATTTATTATTGCCAAACTTACGACCCAACTCCACTTCAAGGCAAAATGCCATCCATTATTTCCGTTGGAAAGAGTAGAAAATTGACTGTCAATTATATTTACTCCCGACTGGCTTAACCAAAAACATCCCAAAATTAGAGCCAATAAGGTTAAGGACTTGAACAGATTCATTCTTTCAGGGATAACCTGTTCTTTATGCTTGGGAACTGAATACGTTGTCATCATGGGTTAACCTCGGGTAATTTGAGATTTGTGAAGATTTTTCTGAACTAGAAGCTAGGAGCAATTTTTGAAAATTAGGAGTGAGGGAAGTTATCCCGTCACTCCTAAATAATACTGTCTAAACAGAAGGTTGGGTGATGAAAGGTTCAATTTCTTCCGGTTTAGAATAGTATTTAAGTTTGGTATTGTACCACAAACAACGCCAATAACCTTTGGCTACAGCATAAGGCTGCTCGTCTTTAGTAGCTTCATATATTTGAGGTAAGTAGTGGTGTGACAGATAAGGATAGCGATGATGTACTTGTTGATAATTGATGTGACTCCACCACCAATTCATTAAAGGATTTGTTAAGACCACCCAACTATCAACTTGATATTTATCATATTTAGTATCTTGGATTTCTTCATCGGTTGAGACAATGAGTTTGTAGCTTTTTCGTTCTGCCGGAGAAATGGCTGGCACGAAAGCATAATGATCGCATAATGCTCGGTATGAATAAACTAAAGGAACTAACAAAAATGTGGGGACAAATGTGTACCAAAGAGACATTCCTAAAAGGGGCAAAAGGTAAAAGTAGAAAGCTAAGGAAAAGCTAATAAAACCTAAATCTTTTAAGCCTCGTACCCCCTTCTTCCAATCACCTGCCCAAAACCCTGATAGATTAGCGGCGACAATTTTATAGTGTTGATAGAGGGCAATAAAACCACCAAAAATAAAGGCGATTATAAAAGGGTGGTTGTGTAGCGATTCTTCTGGATCTAGTCCTATTTGATGCGTATAACGATGGTGGGTTAAATGAAACTGGCGGTTAGCATAAAAAGGAAGTGTCATTACTAAGGAGGACAAGAGACCTCCTAATAGTTCATTCCCAAAGCGATTTTTTACCAATACACCATGAATCCCTTCGTGAGCAACTACACCAATTCCCGTTAATAACATACAGTTAAAAATTGCCAAGATAATGATTGCTGACCATTTCAAGACGATATAGAGAGGGTTTTGGGAAGCCAAAAAATAAGTATCTAGCTGATTAGCAGCTATTTGGGCAGTGGAAAAAGATGCCAACAACAAAGAAACAAATAAACTGGCCTTGAATAAGTTGCTAACTTGGGGAATTATTTGGTCTGACGGTTTGGGAATGGTAAATTCTTTCATTGCTTACTCCTTAATTGGAAGTGATAGAAGAGAGAGATAGTGTTTGCAAAGTTTAAACAACAGTCAAGTGTATGTAGGCGTAGGAAAAACGCGAACTCTCAGGCACGAGACAGAAGATTGTCTCACCTTTTTGTAGTGGGCCTGAATAGAGCAGTTCTTCCAACATGATGAAGATAGATGCTGAGCCAGTGTTGCCTTTTGTGGTTAAATTCGTAAACCACTTTTCATAAGGAATAGGAACGCCAGCTTTAGCAATTTCGTTATGGGTTGGCTCCCGGAAAAATTCCGATGAGTAGTGAGGCAAAAACCAATTGATTTTATCAGAATCGAGGTTACGTTTTGCCCGAACTATTGAGAGTCCCTTCCCTCCATAAGGGATCACATTTTCCCCTAGTAACTTAACATCTTGTTGTACCGCAAAATAACTTTCTTGGTAAACTTCATCAGGATTCTCAACCTCTCGCCAGCCTTTTAAAGAACCATCTTCAAGTTTTTTGGCTCCCATATACATACAAGCTCCTAGTTCATTGGCATAAGAAATATAATCAATCCAGTCGATTTTTAAGGAAAGTCCATCGGGACGAGGAGCATTTTCAATTAATACTGCACCAGCAGCATCAGAAAGCATCCAGCGAATAAAGTCTTTCTCGAAACCCAGAGTAGGATTCTGACTAAGTGCAGCGACTTTTGAGTCAATTTCTGGTTGGAAATAGACACTGCGAAGTGCATTGGAGACTAGCTCAGAGCCGGTGGTAATAGCATTTCTGGTTAGCCCCGACTGGACATTCATGTAGCCATACTTGAAAGCACTCACTCCAGCACAACATACTCCAGCAGTACTGGCGACTTCGCAAGGGGGAAATCCGAGTTCGCCATGAACCATAAGTCCATGATGAGGAAAAAGTTGGTCTGCGCCTGATGTTCCACAGACAAGACAATCAAGTTCCTCTAAAGAAAAATTGACTTTCTCAGTAAGATTACGGATTGCTTCGGCGGTTATTTGAGCATTGTTATGAGTCTGTTTCCCTGTAACCGGATCGATAGCGTAATAACGAGTTTTGATACCGTTATTGTTAAGAATACGCTTCTTTGAACGGGAGGGTTTACCATTGACCATCCCTAAAACATTTTCGATTTCATCGTTGGTAACAGGCTGATTGGGTAAAAAGACACCGATTCCGTTAATGTATGCTGAGGACATGGTATTCACACCTTAATAGATAGTGTTAACAAGAGCAATTAAGAGGATGTGAGCTATTCTACATTAGGCTCCACTAGCGGTAGATTTAAGAACCTGAACGTAGCTATCCAGTTTCGGCTGCAACCAAGGGCGAAAAATTAAGTTAATAAGTGCGGAAACAAACAAAACTACCGGAATTAAGAGGACAAGCTGCAAGGAAAATAGTAGAATAATTGGTACTCTTGTCCGACTTCCCTGTTTTCCAAACAAACGAGCAAGTTTTGCCCAAGGTCGATAGAGAATTCGTCCAATCTGTTCGGGAATGATATAGCGTCGATTGACTGAAACAGGCTCAAGTTTTTTAAGTAAAGAAGAATTACCCAAGTTATCAATGTTTTTGGCAATTACTTCCCCAAAACGTGACAGTGAATTAATTTCCTCATCCCGGAAGCCTCCTGGAGGTAACACTCCCATTAAAGAGTCTTTTTTGCCTGTTAGCACCATTCTGGGGGTAGTAATAAAGGTGACCAGGGGGGAACCTTGGTGAGTTATTACTATATTATCAATGTGAATACCCCCTGCATCTTTAATCATCTTTTTCATCATTTCCGAAGCAGAATGCCACATATTACGACAGCAAATTAAGGTAATGATTTTGGTATCCTCCAATACCTTGACATATTCTGATTGAAAAAATCCCTGGATTGGTAATGAGGGAGCTAAATACCAGACCTGGTAAGCCAAAACCACCAAGTTAAATCGCTCATTCGGGTTAAAGTTCGGCGTTTTAATTGCTGAGGCTTCTTGATTGATACACTCAGGGAAAACATCAAAAAATTGATAAAATTTCCAAGGATAATCATAATCGACATTTGGACTAATATTTTGCCAAGTAATCTCAACATTAGAAAGGGACTTGAGCGGACTCAGCAATGATCGAGCTGCCTGCTCAACCGAGCCTGACTGAGAATAGTAAATTACCAAAATCTTGGTCATGACAGTTATTCGGTTCCTGTAATAAAATGGACAGGATTGTAAAGGGAACCCACTTGAATCGGTTGATCGCCTGTATTAGCCACAAAAATACCCAGGGTGTTACGACCGACATTAATCTTGCTGGATGGTGTGGTAATTTCTCAGAAGTGTTGAATCCTGCAATAAAACTTCACAAAACCAGTATTTTACTGATGCTCAATTATATTCACTATTGAGAATGTAGTCAATACGCAGTCCTTTTTGGTATCATCAGAGCGAATACATAACTTGGTCATGATCTTCAAAATCTTAACATTCAACACTTCTGGTAATCTCGCCTACCACTGTAACTGCTAAAAACAGACAATGTTGAATCCGTACATAAAACTTTACACACAAGCTGACGAGAACAGGAGTTCGCTTAGAGAGATTAAATTTACCTAAAATGCTCGATAAATTAAGTATTCGCCGTAACCTAGCCAAAAAAGGCTGCTATTTAGGGTTTGCTGAAAAAGTTTTTCCTGGGGGTAGGGTGTGGGGTGTGGGGTGTGGGGTGTGGGGTTTTACCAGTTTTGAGGTGGCCAATTACCTAATTTGCAGGGAAAAAGTGCCTAAATTTCCCCCCGATCACTGCCATATCCAGGACTTTTTAATTGACAAACGGTCTAAAAGTCTTACCCAACAAGGTTTTTAGCTTTATTCAGCAAACCCTATTTAGGGACGCTATAGGGTAAGATTAGGGTGGAGTTTATTGCCGATTTTAATCTTGTCCTAACCGAGCAAAATTGACAATTGAATGTGTAATTTTAAAAATATATAGCGTTTCCTGTTCGCACGAGGTACATTATCGATGTTGAAAAGCTTAATCGGCAAAGGTTTAAGCGTGCCACACAGATGGGAGAACCGCTATAGTCATTTCAGATAAGTCTGATACAGTCTAGACCGACAAAACCCTTATTAAATCTGGGATTGATATTCTCAATCTTAATTGAAATGACTATATCTATCCCACTTTTGCGCTGTTGGCACGAAGAAGCTAATAATTTAGAATCTGGCAGAATTTGCGGTTAGCGATTGCTAATTCCACGGAAATCTATATTCAATTGGACGCTAA
>NZ_JADBSA010000143.1:0-12881 GCF_020246945.1 Microcystis sp. M113S1
AAAAGCACAAAATAACCGATTATGAAATTCTATCAAATCGCTGTAACCATTGCAACATCGTTGTTAAATAAAAATATTTCTCAATTAATTGTTAAGAATTTATAAATATTGCGGAATGTTAATTTAAATATTCTCAAGCTTGTGGAGTCAATAGATAATTTTTGCTTATCTTTGACAAAAAATAGAACTCCTGCAAAATCCAACATCTACCATTGGGTTAGGATTCAGTATGACTTGGCATCATCTCCCCACTCCCCAACCCCCCACTGATTACTGATCACTGAAAAATCTCTTGTCTCTCAATCAAATTCTGCTTTTAAATCCCGACGCATCAATTCATAAACGGCAACTTGGGGAGAAATTTCCCCGCGCAAAAGACGATCAACTTGACAGGTAATCGGTACATATAAATTTTTTTCTTGGGCAATTCTCATCAAAACTTCTGTGGTATTTATTCCCTCGGCAGTTCCCTCTAACTTTGCTAAAATCTCAGGCAAAGATAAACCTAAAGCTAATTGATAACCCACTTGATAATTGCGAGATAAAGGACTATTACAGGTAGCTAATAAATCCCCTAAACCCGATAAACCGAAGAAAGTTTCTTGACAACCTCCTAGACAAGTTCCCACCCGAACTATTTCCGGTAAAGCGCGAGTTAACAGGGCAGATTTGGCATTAGTACCTAACTGTAAACCATCGCAAACCCCAGAAGCGATCGCCATGACATTTTTGAGAGTGCCACCTAACTCAGTCCCCAAGGGATCGCTATTAAGATAAACCCGAAAAGATTCCCCAGATAATAATTTTTGTAACAATATCGCCGCTTTTTGCACATAACTTGCTACCACCGTCGCAGCGGGTAAACCTTGATTAATTTCTTTAGCTAAATTGGGACCGGAAAGAACCACAAGGGGATTAGCGGGAAAAGCTTGATTCCACAGATGAAAAGGGGTACGAGTGGTGATTGGCTCTAATCCTTTAGTAGCGGTGACGATAATTATGCGAGAATTTAATTGTAATTGCTGTAATTTTTTGATCGTTGGAGCAACTCCTTTAATCGAAACTGCTGAAATAATTACCTCAGTATCTGCTATAATAGCCCCCAAATCTTCCCCACTATGACGCGACCAAACCCTAACAGCTAAGTGATTAAGTCTAGCCAAATTAGCGAGGGTTTGCCCCCAAATTCCCCCACCTATAACCGTAATTTTCTTGGCATTTTCTAACAACTTTTATTCTCCTCCTTATTAGTGATCCCTGATCAGTTACTGGTTAGAAAGGATTCGATTTCAAGGTTATGAGTCTTAAATGAAATTATTCACCGATTACCGATAACTGTTCACTGATAACTGAAAAAAATGACAAACTATCGCAATCCTGCCCCCACTGTTGATATTATCATCGAACTGATCGACTCGCCCCACCGTCCGATCCTGCTGATTGAGAGAAAAAATCCGCCCTTTGGCTGGGCAATTCCGGGGGGATTCGTGGACTACGGTGAATCAGTGGAAACGGCGGCCATTCGGGAAGCTTACGAGGAAATCAGTTTACAGGTGCAGTTAATCGAGCAATTTCACGTCTATTCCGATCCTAACCGCGATCCACGTCAACACACCATTAGTATCGTTTTTATCGCCACGGCAAAAGGCAAACCGATTGCTGCCGATGATGCCAAAAAAGTCGGAATTTTTCATCTCTGGGAATTCCCCCAACCCTTATGCTTT
The DNA here is from genome assembly GCF_020246945.1 of Microcystis sp. M113S1. Lineage (NCBI taxonomy): Bacteria > Bacillati > Cyanobacteriota > Cyanophyceae > Chroococcales > Microcystaceae > Microcystis > Microcystis sp. M113S1. The sequence continues at coordinate 1,725 of NZ_JADBSA010000143.1, forward strand.
GATCACGATCGCATTCTCAATGATTATCGTCGTTATCGGGATTATCAAATTCGTCCCACACATTAGAAAAACGCCGCTATTAAAGCAATCCTTGCCAAAAACGTCCCCGAAAAGAAGTTAAAAAATTATACACTTCTGAGGGCGACAATCGGTTGCAATTTAGAGGCACGATAAGCGGGAAAAACGCCAAAAAAGAGACCAATACCCGTGGAAACACTCAAAGACAGGGCGACGGCGCTGGCGGAAACAGTGGCAGCCAGGGGAGAGAAACTGGAGACTAGAACGATCGCTCCTGCACCGACGAGAATACCAAGCGCACCGCCGGCGATGGAAACGAGAGTTGATTCAATCAGAAATTGTAAGAGAATATCCTGTTCTCTGGCTCCGATCGCTTTTCTTAGTCCGATTTCCCCAGTTCTTTCCGAAACCGAAACGAGCATAATATTCATCACCCCGATACCACCGACAATCAGGGAAATACCGGCGATTAAAGCCAAAAGCAGGGTTAGACCCCGAGTAATCGTGCCGAAGATTTCGATCATCTGTTTAGCAGTTTCGACGCGAAAATCATCCTCAGCCACGATTTTATGGCGTAAACGCAGGAGATTTTGGATTTGGAACTTAGCAGCGCGGATTTCCTCCCCCGATCGGGCTGTGAGACTAATCCAACTCAACTCGACACCGTAGGGTCCGGTTTTGCCCACCAGTTGCGAGTTCATGGTGCTAAGGGGAATAATCAGCATTTCATCCTGATTATTGCCAAAAAAGGAGCCTTTCGCCTCTAAAATCCCGATCACCTCAAAACTGAGATTTTTGATCCGCAGCTGTTGACCGAGGGGATTTTGGGTGGGAAAAAGTTGCGCTGCCACTTCAGTGCCGATCACCGTTACCCGTTTGTTGCGGGCTAGATCGATATTATTGATAAAACGACCTTTTTCTAGGGTAAAATTGCGGACAGAAGCGTATTCTGGGGTGCTTCCCGTGACTAGAGCCGTCATGTTGCGATTACGATAGGAAATCAGGAAACGAGCGTTTATTTCCGGGGCGACTTCAGCGACAGTGGGAACCTGTTCGGCGATCGCCTGAGCATCGGCTAAAACCAAGGTTTTCGGTAAATTAACGGTGGTATTGCGTGCTTGTCGCGACCCTGGCACCACAAAAATGGTATTGGGTCCCAAGTTAGCAAACTGGTCATTGGCTAAAGTTTGCGCCCCTTGGCCAATACCGATCATGGCCACTACTGAAGCGTTACCGATGATAATCCCTAACATGGTCAGGCCGCTACGCACTTTATTGGCCGCTAGGGTGGAGACGGCCATTTTTAAACTTTCGATGATAAACATATCAGTTATCAGTTATCAGTTATCAGTTATCAGTTATCAGTTATCAGTTATCAGTTATCAGTTATCAGATTTGAGTTATCAGTTATCAGATTTGAGTTATCAGATTTGAGTTTTTAAGTGTGCAGTATTAAATAGTAGTTTCCTACTGTCTTTTTACTGATTACTGATTACTGTTTACTGTTTACTGATTTTAGTTTTCGAGGTATCTTGGGCTCCTTCGGGGAGATCGATAAAGACCTTTTCTCCGACTTCCAAACCTGATAAAATTTGGGTTTTATCGTCTAAGACCAAACCGATCGAAACGGGTTTAAAACTGGGTTTATTTTCGGCATCGGCAACTAAAACCCCTGACTTGCCTTCCCGGGTGACAATGGCGACAGTCGGCACGACGAGGGCATTATCTAACTGCTGGCCGACAAAAGTTACATCCACATTCATTTTCGATTTGAGTTTGTCCTGTCCCGTCACCAAACCGATTCTCACTTCAAAAGAAGTAACATTATCCTCGATAATCGCTTCGGGAGCCACGAGAATAACTCGACCTTCAAAGACTTCTTCAGGAAAAGCATCGGCGACAATTCGCACTGGTTGGCCGCGCTGTAATAAACCCACATCTACTTCCGGCACTTTAGCAATTACTTCCAATCCCGATGCGAGGGCGATAATCGAGGTGGAAGTGGCGGAAGCGGTACTGGAGGCCGAAGTGGTGGGAGTAACAAAAGAACCCTCGGTGGCGTATTTTTGGGTGATGATGCCATCAAAGGGAGCAGTAATGACTGTATCGCGGTATTGAATCTTGATTTGCTCTAAATCGGCCCTGGCGGCCGCTACAGATGATTCTAGTCGAGCAAGCTCGGTTTCTTGGGTTTTTTGGCGTTGTTCGAGGGCAAATTTCGCTTCTGCGATCGCTGCTGCCGCTCGGATCATTTCCTGCTCAATTCCGGCCACTTCTGGGGAAGCGGTTTTATCTGCTTGTTCCAAACGGCGGACCGATTCCTCTAAATTAGCTTTGGCGTTGAGATATTCATTGAGGACGGCATCAAATTGGTCTTGAGCGATCGCACCTTCCTGGACTAAATTTTCATTGCGTTTAACCCGATTTTCTGCTAGTCGAAAACGGGATTGGGCCGCTTGTACCTGAGCTTGCAGTTGGTCTAAATCTTTCGGAATTCTTTCTTTGGCCTGAGCTAAACGGGCTTCTAATTGCTTATAACTGGCCTGGGCCTGATAAAATCGGGCTTGTAATTGCCGGATATCTTCGGGAATGCTGCGTTTAGCCTGTTCCAGATTGGCTAGAGCTTCCCGTAGATGCGCTTCTGACTGCATTCCCCGGGCATACACCTCTAAATTATCCATGACGGCGAGGGTTTGTCCCTTTTTAACAATCATGCCCTGATCCACCAATAATCGCACTAATCGGCCGGGGTTTTTCGGGCTAATGTTGACACTTTGGATTGGTTCCACCCTACCACTAGCTTTAATTTCCACAGCCAGGGTTTCCCGTCGAGCAGGAACGGTCATTTTCGCCAATTCTAGGCTAGGAGGAGGTGTTTGCAGCAAGCGATAAGAAACCACTCCCACCGCCAGAAAACCACTAGCCATGAGTCCGAATATCCAAAATAGGGGGCGATTTGATTTTCCCAACACGGTTATTGCCATCGATCAGCCAAAAGTTAATTGGTTATATACTAACGTCTCTAGAGTTGCCTTTGTTGTTTCTTTAGCCAACAACTCCCAAGCGAGATAGACTGATTAAAAAAGGCCTATCGCGGGGGTAAACTGTGCCAAAACTTCAATTAATCATTTCTTTGCTCATTTTTTTCGTCGCTGGCAGCCCGCCGGCTTTTTCCCAAGCACTACTCCCCTACGCCATCGAACCGGAGTTAGAACAGATGGAACAAGCGGGAATTGAAATGGCCGAAGATGCCATCCAATTAGCTCGTTTTCGCCGTACCGATGCGGCCCTTGGACGAGCTAAGTTAGCGGTGCAGTTAGCCCCCCATCTCTATCAAACTTGGTTTATTCTCGGTAGTTTATATCTGCAAGACAATCAGGTGCAACTCGGTATCGAGGCATTAAATCAATCTTTGTCCCTTGCTCCCGCCGATGCCCACGCTAATATTAAATTTTCCCTCGGTAGTGCCTATTTTCAGAATCAAGATTACCAGTCTGCTATTGCCCAGATTGAAGCGGGTTTGCAAATGAAACCCGATATCTCCCCCGCTCTTTTTGATCTCGGTAATTCCTATCTCAAGTTAGACCAATATCCTGCGGCGATTGCAGCTTACGAAAAAGCTGTTACTCAAGATAAAAATTTTTGGCCTGCTATTAATAATATTGGTTTAGTTAAATACGAACAGGGTGACAAGGAAGCAGCCCTTAAAGATTGGCGCGCCGCTTTGAAAATTGATCCTAAACAGCCGGAACCTCAGTTAGCTATTGCGGTGGCTATTTATAGTCAAGGTAAAACCGAGGAGGGCATCAAATTAGCTCAGGCCGCTCTCACTAGCGATAGTCGTTATGTCAGTCTAAAATTTTTAGAGGAAAATCTCTGGGGTCAACGTCTTCTGCAAGACACGGAGAAAATGTTTAATCATCCCAAAATGAAAGATTTTATCGCTCGTTTACCACAACCAACCCCAGAAGTGGAGGAAGAAAATTAAGCTTATGCAGCAAGCATTAAGATAACCCCTTAGTTAATTTGCTAGGAATTCTTGAGGCTTGCTCTAGCTAATTAAGGCTGGCTGAATATCGGTAGAAGCTTTGCTAAAAAATGGTTTTGGGACTTTATTAGCAAAACAACAAACTTTTTGCCGCAAACCCCAAATACAGTACAATTATTACAGTTAAGGGTTTAAAAAGACTGGGATGATGGCAAAGCAATCAAGGGCAATTGAGGTGACAGAACATGATAATAAATGTCCCGAATGTCTGCACCTGGAGATTTCGGGAGAACCTGTTGCGTCTGAGTCTAAGGGTGTTTTTTCCCTTTTCAAAAAGTCTGAACCAGAGGCGTTTTCCCTATCGGTGCGGATTAATTTTAATGAGCAGTGGCTTGTTTTTTCCTTTGGACGGGTTAAGTTTGGTTTGCGGGGGGGAGAGTTACGCTTAAAACTGGAGAATGGCCAAATGCCTTCTGAGCTAAGAAATGAGGCGTTGAAAAAGATTTTAGCAAGGGAGTTGGAGATTGAACGTCAGTCAGGGGGAGAACAGGAAAGTAAGTCTCAAGTAGAAGCATCAGTAACTCCTGATTTATCGAAAGCAAGCTTAAAGGGAGTTGGAGAACAGCGTCAAAAAAAGTCCCAGGTAGATAAGTTTCAGCTTAAAATAGCGCAAGTTAGTCATAAGGGAGCAAATAATCAGCCTGTGTGGGTGTTCGAGAATAGGACGGGTGAGCCTGTTTTGATTGGGGAATTAGCTGATTCCCTGGGTAAAATGTTAATTGCGGGTGTTCCCTGGAGCGTTGAAGCGACATTTACTCCTGAAATGCGTCAGGTTGTGATTACGGGTTTAGAAAATTTATTTAAAGATGATATTTCTGGACACAAATTGAACGTATTTGAGTTAGCAGTAGCTAAGTTATTTTTAAAGCATAAAACCCAACCCTATCTAAGTCGTCAGGTACTACGTTATGAGTGATGCAGATTTTATTCGAGAAGTTGAAGAACTGTACCTGCGTCTTGCTAATGCAGATACAGATGATCTGGTTGAGTTAGCTAAACTTGCGGGTTTAGACCCTAAAACAGATTTAGCCGACTCTGTTTGGGTTCCCTATCCCAGCTTTGGGGAATTTCGTCAGAACACCTTAGCGGCGGCGGTGCTGACATATTATCTAGAAGAACATGGGATAGAGGTAGATGCTGCGGCGGCTGATAATGCTCAAGTGGTGCTACCTAAACTTGGTAAACTGGAAGCTTTATTAGTTCCCCAAGACTCTGGTGCAGAACCGTTGGATTTAAGCCAAGTTAAGGTCAAGATTGACCTAAATCCGGCAACCCTAGCCTATGTTTTAGTCGAGTTAGGGGAAGGAGGAGCTTGGTTAACTGGGGTTCTGTTGAGTTCGGACCTGCGCCAAGATTTCCCAGAAGGCGGCGCGGTGTCCTTGGCCATGAGGAAACCTATGTCGGCGCTGTGGGAAGCTTACCGTCGGTGGGAAAACTGTCAGCAAATCATGGCGCAGTATATCGATAAACAAGGCTGGTCGGCGGAACAGCGAGCGGAGGTAATCACGATGTTAAACTGGGTCTGTGACTATCGGCAGGACTATGAGCGTCCGACGCTATTAAAGGACTTTTTAGCAGAGAAGGCCAGCGAGAATCATGAGAATTTTAAACCCTTAGCCTCGAATCTCCAAGAGGTAAGGGAAGCAACGCCTGAGCCGTCTTCAGAGGGTGCGGTGGACTGGCTAGAGGTGGCGATGGATTTGCTTGATGAATTGGGAAAATGTATTTAAAAAATAATCATGAAAAGCATTAAAATAATTGTCGAAAAACACCCAGATGGCTATATTGCTTATCCTTTAGGTATTGAAGGTGTTGTCATTGGCGAAGGCGAATCATATCAAGAAGCGCTAGAAGATGCGAAATCAGCACTCCGTTTTCATATTGAAACCTTTGGAGTAGAAGTTTTAGATACTGAATATTCTGTCTTAGAAGCGTCTATTATAGTAAGGTGATCATTAACAAAGAGGTCAACAGATGCAAAACTTACGTCAGGTTTCTTTACTAACAAGTGGACAAGAGCAAGTCTTAACTATTCCTCCTGAACTTGTCCTATCAAGCACAGAGGTTTTGTTACGCAAAGAAGGTCATCGCTTAATCATTGAGCCGATTTCTTCCGGTTCTCTAATTTCTTTGCTGACTACTTTGCCAGACATTACAGACAATTTTCCTGATATAGATGAAGGGTTGCTTCCCCTTGATGACATTACATTTTAGTACCACCCAATGACCTATCAATATCTGCTTGATACTAACATCCTATCACATTTGATCAGGTATCCCCAAGGTCAGGTTTTCCAGCATATTGTGGATGTCGGCGAAGAAAGCGTTTGTACGAGCATCATTGTGGCGTGTGAATTAAGATTTGGAGTGGTTAAAAGTGGTTCCTCCCGTCTGGTGCAGCAACTAGAACGCATCCTGGAGTTCTTGACAGTTTTGCCATTAGAATCAACTGTAGATAAGCACTATGCCCTAATTCGTAAACATTTGGAGCAAGCAGGAACCCCAATCGGTCCAAATGATTTACTGATTGCTGCTCATTCTCTAGCGCTTGATCTGACTCTTGTTACCGCAAATACTCGTGAATTTGAGCGTGTGCCTGCTTTGAAGTTAGAGAATTGGTTGATTGATTCTGTAATAATTTTTGGGGGATAATTTGTCATAAATGATGTTGCTGATGATGGTTTTGTATATATTCTGCCACTACTTTTTTGCGGTTTTCTCGCAATGACAAATCAGGTGGAGCATTTTCTAAAAGATGCTGAGGATGACCTCCCCGGCGTTGTAATAAAGTTTTACGCGGTTTTAAGCTTTGCCAATGTTCGTAAATGAGTTTTTTTAGAAGTTCTTCTGAGCTAATATTCTCTTCAGAAATGATGTCCGCTAGATAGTTCTCGGTTTCTCGATCTAGATTAATGGATAACATTGTTACCTCATAGGATAAATCAACATCTTTGATTATAGTAGAATGTAGGGTGCGTATTTACGGCGATAATCTCTGCTTAAACTTAAATCTAACAATCCGTCGTAACGCACCACATCTATCATTAATTTAACTACTACTTGGTGCGTTAAGCTATCGAAGAGCGCACCCTACTAAAAACTATCATTAATTTAACTTCGTTATGACATATAATTAATTTGCAAGAGTTCTTATCTATCATTAATTTATTTGGTGCGTTACGCTATCGAAGAGCGCACCCTACTAAAAACAATCATGAACGAAGCAAGAATAGAAGCTTACTTAGCACTAATCCAGGCACTACTCCAGTGCGAAAATGGTCAAGAACCAGCGCTATTACAGGCTAACGCGGAATTAGTTGATGCCGGCTTAGTCGCTGTGATGGGTCAGTATGCAGATTTTTTGCAACAGCAGGGAGAAGATAACAGCGCGGGATGGTTGAGGAATATGGCGCAACAGTTAGGACAATTTTTAGACGCGCCAAGGGATAATCAAAACCCCTACATCAGTTTTTTACAAACCCTAGTGCAAACCGTCGAGGAAAGTAACGGAAACCGCCAAGTAATTTATCCCCTGCTCGACAATAACCTCCATCTCTTAGATGAAAACTTACTTAACCTCCTCCGTGCTTGGGGAAATCAACTCAAGGAACAATACAATCCAGAGGAAACCAACCAACTAGGGACATTATTCTATGATCTTGCTTATGCTTTTCATGAGTTTCCTAAAGGTAATCCACGCATTAACTTGGACATCGCCATCTATGGATACGAATTTTGCGCCACCATCTGCCGCCAACCCGGATTAGAAAGGGAATTAGCCGCAACCCTCAATAATCTGGGCGTAGCCTACAGGACCCAAGCCCAATTGGGTCAAGAGCCGGTAGCCAACCTAGAACGGGCGATCGCCAACTACACCGAAGCCGCCACCATCCGCCGCCAACCCGGATTAGAAAGGGAATTAGCCCAAACCCTGACTAATCTGGGCGTAGCCTACTGGACCCAAGCCGAATTGGGTCAAGAGCCGGTAGCCAACCTAGAACGGGCGATCGCCAACTACACCGAAGCCGCCACCATCTTCCGCCAACCCGGATTAGAAAGGGATTTAGCCCAAACCCTGACTAATCTGGGCCTAGCCTACTGGACCCAAGCCGAATTGGGTCAAGAGCCGGTAGCCAACCTAGAACGGGCGATCGCCGCTCACACCGAAGCCGCCACCATCTTCCGCCAACCCGGATTAGAAAGGGAATTAGCCGCAACCCTGAATAATCTGGGCAATGCCTACAGGACCCAAGCCGAATTGGGTCAAGAGCCGGTAGCCAACCTAGAACGGGCGATCGCCAACTACACCGAAGCCGCCACCATCCGCCGCCAACCCGGATTAGAAAGGGATTTAGCCAGAACCCTGAATAATCTGGGCCTAGCCTACTGGACCCAAGCCGAATTGGGTCAAGAGCCGGTAGCCAACCTAGAACGGGCGATCGCCGCTCACACCGAAGCCGCCACCATCTTCCGCCAACCCGGATTAGAAAGGGATTTAGCCGCAACCCTGAATAATCTGGGCGTAGCCTACAGGACCCAAGCCCAATTGGGTCAAGAGCCGGTAGCCAACCTAGAACGGGCGATCGCCAACTACACCGAAGCCGCCACCATCCGCCGCCAACCGGGATTAGAAAGGGAATTAGCCGGAACCCTGACTAATCTGGGCGTAGCCTACTGGACCCAAGCCGAATTGGGTCAAGAGCCGGTAGCCAACCTAGAACGGGCGATCGCCTTTTATCGAGAGGCACTTTCCTTTCTCAACCCCACTCTCTTACCGGCTGACACCCTCACAACTGGACGGACCCTCGGCAACTTGGGCTTTAAGCAGGGCTGGTGGGACATTGCCTTAGAAGGCTACAGGGTTGCCGTGGAAGCCGTTGAACAAAGCCGCGCCTGGGCTACCAGCGAAGCCCTGCGCCAAGAAATTGTCCGCGAGTCTATCGACGTTTATGAAAACCTAATCCAAGCCGCCGTTAACCAGGGCGACCTCTCCCTGGCGCTGCGAACCGTCGAACGTTCCCGCTCCAAACGCCTTGCCGACCTAATCGCCATCAGCGACCTCTACGCCGATGGGCGCATCCCCCCAGAAATACAAGCCTGGTATCAGCAACTTCAGGACAGCCGCCGCAGCAAATCCCAACTCGCTCAAGACCGTCCTGAACTGTCCAAAGACGATAAACCATCTTTGACCCCTGCACTAAGCCGCAACACCCGCGCTAGCTTTGCCTCTGAACAACTCCTCGCCGCCGAAGCCGCTGAACGTCAAGCCTGGGAAGCTCTCTACCGCTTTGATGCCATTACCGCCCAACTTCAGCAACCCCAACCCCAACCTCGCCTCGATGAGTTAATGGCGCTGCTCCCCTCTCCCCAGACTGCCCTCCTCAGCTTCTACACCACCGCCACCCATACCCACATCTTTGTCCTGCGTCGCCCCTCCCGGGATGGCGGGGAATCGGTCAACTGCCACACTATTCCCAATCCCCTGGAGTCCGCCAACGACCTGCAAAACTGGCTGGTCGAAAACTGGACTATCCCCTACATTGCGATTAATCAAGCAGAGACCGCCCAATCCCGCCAGCAGCTTCGGGATGAGTGGCACCAAGCTATGGCCGCTCGTCTGCAAGAATTGGCAACCCGCCTGCAATTCGATACCCTCATCCAACAGCACCTCCAGGGCATCACTGACTTAATCCTGATTCCCCACCTCTTTCTGCACCAAATTCCCTTCGACCTTCTACCCACCGCCGAAGGTCAACTACTAGGCGATCGCTTTCGCCTTCAGTTTGTCCCCAGTACCAAAATTCTGGGACTGTGCCAAGAGCGATCGCAACCGACTCCCGACACCCTGGGGATTGTGGAAAACACCACAGAGGATTTGCCCTATACTCCCCTAGAGTGTGAGTGGGTCGCCCAAACCTGGAATGTGCCTCGCCAACGGCGGCTACAGGGGCGCACAGTCACCCCCGACTCTTATCTGCAACTGCTCAAACAAGTGCAAGCCCTACTTTCCAGCCACCACGCCACCAGTCGCCCCGATGATCCTCTCAACTCCCACCTCGTCCTAGACGGGGAGCAAAAAGTCACCTTGCGGGATTTAATTAGTCCCTCGTGGCGCTTTCCGGAATTGTCGGAAGTGTTTCTCTCCTGTTGTGAAACTGGTCTCAGTTTTGCCGGTTTCCGAGATGAGGAGGGAAACCTGCGACGGGAATTACTGGACGAACCCCTCAGCTTAGGTACAGGCTTTCTGCTGGGGGGCGCTCGAAGTGTGATCAGTAGTCATTGGGCCGTGACTGACCGAGCCACAACGCTGTTTTCGCGGGAGTACCATCGCGCACGGCGGGCCGGAGAGGAACGCTTAACGGCTCTACATCAGGCTCGCCAAGCGTTGCGGGAGACTTGCCAAAAAGACTGGCGGGACCGTTTGACAGTCGATTATCAGCAGGCTTATCAGACTTGGCAACAAATGCGCCAAACTAAGGATCCCAACGTCAATGCTGCTCAAGCCAATTATCAGAAAATCGGCGAATTGATCAAGTGGCTTGACAATTTTGCTCCCGACGCAGTGCCTTTTCAGGATTATCGTTACTGGGGGGCGTTTTATTGTCTTGGACTTCCTTAAATTAGGAATTATTTCCTTGTTGCAAGTAAAATGTAGGGTGCGTTAGACGGCGATAATCTCTGCTTAAACTTAAATCTAACAATCCGTCGTAACGCACCCTACCTATCATTAATTTAAGTTTATTATAACATATAATTAATTTGCAAGAGTTCTTATCTATCATTAATTTATTTGATGCGTTACGCTATCGAAGAGCGCACCCTACTACTAATTATTGTACTTTAAAAGGATAATGCCGGGTTTTTAAAGGTTCCAATTTTAACAGGTCAAAAGCCTTATTTTAAAAGGGTTTTACCATTATTCAGCAATCCCTAATTAGGGTTGGCTGAACAAATCTAAAAACCTTATCCAACAAGGTTTTTAGACTTTTTTTCCCTCAAAAAGTGCCGACCCTTGCAGTGATTGGGGGGAAAATTCAGGGACTTTTTCCCTGAAAATTAGGTAATTGACCACCTGAAAATGGGTAAAACCC
>NZ_JADBSA010000144.1:0-5778 GCF_020246945.1 Microcystis sp. M113S1
CCGCACTTTTTCTGGGTCAATGATGACAATAAGTTATGACTTAGAGATTAATCAACAACTAAAGCTTATGCTTGTAGCTAAGTGAAATCATTGATTAAGAGACCTGTGCTTTTCAATAACTTTTTCAGCAGACCCTAGTTATGATTGCGCGAGAAACGGTTTAGGCCGCAATGCTTATAATCCAGCGACCCGAACCGTTTATATAGCAAATCTAGAATCAGAAGGCGAATTCATTTCTAGAATCCAAAGAGAAGAAAAAAGAACAGTTAATCTTAATAATTGCGGCTTCGGATTAGTGCCAATGAAATACGGCGATGGCAATCTATATTTTAAAGGCCAACAATATCGATATTCTCAGCTAAAACGAACGGTTCGGCCACCAGTGTGCCGAAAGATTAATGGAAGCTGGGTAACTTACTTTGCTATTCCTTTAGGCCAGTAATATGGATAAAAGATATCCTCTTTTGATCATTGCTTTGAGCGCAATAATTTTAGTAGGGATTAAGGCTCAATCTACAGATGATAAAAGGGAAAAAGTAAAAATAGATCGCTGCCACGACGGTGACACTTGCACCACCGACAAGGGGGAAAAGATAAGATTAGCCTGCATAGATGCCCCCGAATTAAAGCAGCCTTTCGGAAAAGCTTCTAGAGATCATCTCAGAGAAATAATCACAGATAGGCCTGTAAAAATCGATCGAATAAATACCGATCGATTTGGCCGAACTATCGCCATTCTCTACATTAATAATGGCGGCAAATGGCAAGCAGTGCAATCACTACAAAGCAAAGCCGGCACAGTTTGGGCATTCGATCGATTTAAAAGAAATTGTCCGATCTGGAATTCGATCAATAGAGAATTTCAAATCGCCCAATCAAAAAAAATCGGCTTATTCGCAGATGGGCAAGCGATCGAACCCTGGACATGGAGGCAAAACCGATGAAATTGAAAAGCTTAGATAAGAGCTTAGATAAGAGCTTAGATAAGAGCTTAGATAAGAGCTTAGATAAGAGCTTAGATAAGAGCTTAGATTACAAACTGCAAATAATAATAGCAATTTTATCGATCGCCGTTACGGTTGCCTATTTTTTCTTTGCGGCTAATTATCTAAAATTGGTCAATCAAATCAGCTGCTACAGCCACCATCCAAAATGCGATCAGCAATTGAAATAAATCGGAAAAATTTAGCAATCGCGGGAGTGAGCCTGATCATTTATTCCCTGGCATTAGTCACCATCTGGGAGCTTTTCTATGGAGTAGAGGCAAAAGGAAGGATTAATCCCGATGGATCCGTATCCACCTGGTCTAGACGCAGCCTACAGGCTTCAGAAACCCTCAATCCGTGACGATACATCAACAACACCAGACAGAAATTGCGGGGGGCGTTCCTGCTCCCCTTGATTGCCTCTAGCAGTCTTTCCACCTCACGGCTGGTCAGGTGCTTGCGGTTATTTTCCATATCGTTTATTAACTCGATGTTGGAATTGCCTAATCTTGTTCAATCGTTACAGAAGGGCAAACAATTGTCCGAAAACCAATGTGGTTAGTGGAGGTATCGATATCCTCTGGGTGACGAGCGGCGGGACGGTAGCGAGCGCAGTAGTTAGGCGAACAGAGAAAAGAACCCCCTTTAAGTACCTTACGTGGTTTTTGCATTGAGGGTGATAATTTTCGGTTGTAGCTATCTGCTTCTGTTCCACCTCTAGGATTTTTGGGCGTGCAACAAGCTTTTGTGGGGTTTTCTGGATGTTTCTCCCGATACCAATCGGTCGTCCATTCCCAAACATTACCAATCATGTCATAGAGTCCATAGCCATTGGCAGGATAGCAACCAACGGCTTCTGTCCCTGGTGGATGATGTTTTAAATTTTCCCAAGGAAACCTTCCTTGCCAGGTATTTGCCATTACCTTACCGTTGGGCATAAATTCATTACCCCAAGCGAAGTCTGCGCCATCTAATCCGCCTCGTGCTGCTAATTCCCACTGGGCTTCCGTTGGCAGTTCTTTACCTGCCCATTTAGCATAGGCAAGAGCATCTTCATACACAATATGCACAACAGGGAAATTTTCTCGATTTTTAATGGAACTATTGGGACCTTCAGGATGTCGCCAGTCAGCACCAGGGACGTACTGCCACCAACATAAAGTCCGGGGATCGACAGGGCGATCGGGCTTAACAAATACTGCCGATCCGGGTACTAACATTGCGGGATCAGCGCCAGGATAGTCTTCTGCCTTCGGGGGCTTTTCAGCAAAGGTAACGTAGCCTGTTTCTTTGACGAATTTTTGAAATTGTTTGTTAGTCACTAAATAGCGATCCATCCAGAAGCCACTGACGGTTACCCAGTGAGCGGGTGCTTCTTCTGGATATTTTGAGTTGTTGGCTCCCATCTCGAAAGTGCGCTCAGGAATCCAGACCATATCTTTATGGGGAGGTTTATCCGGATGAGAGGGCGGTTTTTTAGATATTTGTGAATTTGAAGTCATTTTGAATAAGAGTAAAGGTTAAAATTACTAGAAGTTAGGCAATGCCCCTATAAACAATGTTTTGGGTAGGGGCAATTGATGAATTGCCCCTAGAGATAGTGTCTATGGGTAAGTCCCTAGATTCAAGATGTTAGTCACGCCACAGCATACCCTGGAATTCTTTCGCAGGATCTACTGATGGTGCGTCGTTTTTGATGGTGACTACGACCTTTTCAAGGATCGCGCCTTCAAACTCGTAGGGGATGTCTTCTGCGTAGTCTTGTGACACAGGCTGGCCCGCATCTCGACCAATATTGAATCCTTCCCCAGATAGAGCAAACTTGGAGGGTTGGGTCAGGAACTGATTGGGGGATACCCACTCTTGTCCCCACTTCGTCCAATCTTCTCCATTACCCAACTCCCATGTCGTCTCTAAATCTGAAACAGGGGTACCTTTGATGGTAATGGACAGTTGAACTTCTCCTAAAGTGCTGTTACCGTACTCGGCTGCATTAAGGCCAGCCTTTGCTTCCTGTAAAGCACTTTTGTTAAATTCAACTTTGAGCTTCACTTCATCATTGGGTGTCAAATTAGCCAGAGCGTCGGTTGGGAGTGGACAACTGACCTTCTGCTCCCGTTGCCCTAGCCAGTTATAGACATAACAAAGCCGGTTATTATGGATATAGAAACTGTGTCCACCAAACCGTCCCCCGTGAGCTAACAGAACCCCTTCCGGAGTGGCTCCATTGGTGAAGAAACCAACGGTTGCCGTAATCGCATAAGACCGACTCCGAAGGTTGGGAGCTACCGCTTCAGGAATTTCGGATCCCCCTGGATAGTAGGTGTAGTCAAATGTTTTACTAGTGTCGTCGCCCTCCTTAAATGGGGGATCTGACAACTGAGGGCGTGGCGTTGAAATGATTTCAGTCGTTGAGCGATCGTCGAGTGGCACGCCGTTATATTTACCTGCTTGCACGAACCACATATTTTTCAATCGTTCGAGCTGTTGCTCTAAGTCTTTACGCTGATCGTTATGGCCGTTTAAATAATCCTCTGACACCAGGTTTGTGGATTGAGTGGGGTCACTCAATAATCCTAACTTGGCTCCTAGCGTCGTGTTAGAACCATCCATACAGTAGAGTTCCCAGGTATCTAACTCAAAGTTACCCCAATTAGAAGGTGTGGGAGCATGAACAGTACAAGCGTGCCAGCCTTTATACCAAACTGCCCGGGTTCCCAGCATGGAATAAAACTGAGTCTCTCGTACTTTCTTCGAGTTACCATTCTCGTCTTTGGGTTTGAGATCATCATTTGTGTAAGGAAATTGATACTTAGGTTGACCATACTTAGGATCGAAAGTATATTTGAAGCTGATGCCCTCAATCGGGTTTTGGGTATAGCCTTTGACGACTGCTGGGGGTTCTATGTTGACCATTTCGTAAAGGGTTGGCACCAGATCAACCGCATGAATATACTGTTTACGGTATTCGTATGTGTCTTCATCCGTTGTTTTTTCAATGCCGGGTCCGCACATCATAAAGGGAGTGGCTGCACCACCTTCATAGCCAGACCAACGTTTCCAGTATTTGAAAGGGGTATCAAAAGCCCATGCCCAACCGGAGGGGTAGTGATTGTAGGTTTTTTCTGTGCCTAGAGCCTGGAGCAAAGCAAAGTTTTTGTCAAAATTGTCTTCAACGCCATTGAAAAATAGGTTTTCGTTGACTGAGCCATTAGGACCTCCCTCGGCACTGGCACCATTATCCGCTACCGCAATGATAATCGTGTTGTCCATTTGCCCTGTTTTTTCGAGAAAGTCTAGCAAACGACCAATTTGTTCATCGGTGTAGGTGGAGAAAGCGGCATAAATTTCTGCCATACGGATAAACAGAGCCTTCTCTTTTTGGTCCAAATCATCCCAAGGTCTTACATAATCGGTGGAAGGCCAAGCTTTTCCTGGAGGTACTCCAATGATATCGTCCACAGTAAGCTCACCGTCATAGTTCTTATCAAGTACACCCTCATTATGAGGATTGATCGTCGCGGGGGAGAAGTCGCCTTCAAAGATTCCCAACGCTTTCATGTTGGCGAGAACCTCTTTGCGGTACTCTTCATAGCCATCTTTAAAGACGCTAGTCTCAATAAAGGAGGTATCCTCTGGATTATTTTTATCTCCTAAAGTTGTGTTGTACTCATACTTTAAGATCATCTCGGGCCAGATTTGATGGGGGGCATGATTCGCGCCAGGAGAGAAGTACATCATCCAAGGTTTTTTAGGGGCGATCGCGGTTGTATCTTGGATAAAAGAAATTGCCTTATCTACCAAGTCTTTCGAGAGATGATAGCCGTTCTCCGTGTCGTCCAAATCGGGTCCATAGGGAGGCTCAATTAGATGATTGTCATAGACGAGATCGGGATACCATTGATCCGTTTCTCCCCCTAGAAATCCATAATAGCGTTCAAACCCACGACCCAGAGGCCAATTTCGCTTGCTTGCCGCCATATTTGCTTCTTCTTCTGGTAGTAAATGCCATTTACCCAGAGCGAAGGTATTCCAGCCCCGTTCACCTAATACGGCTGGAATCATGGCATTTTCAAAGGGGATGCGACCATTACTTCCCGGAAAACCCGTGGTGGCTTCTTCAATACAAGACATCCCGTTACTGGTGGCATTGCGTCCATTTAAAAGAGATGAACGGGTGGGAGAACAGAGAGCAGTGGTATGGAAATTGGTATATACCAAGCCTTTTTTGGCAATCCGGCTCAGATTGGGCATTTCGATCTTGCCGCCAAACATTTTCCAAGCCCCGAAGCCTGTATCGTCAATGACGAGGTAAAGAATGTTCGGGGAACCTTCTGGGGCTTTGGGTTCTGCGTAGGGTTCCCAATCTGGGACAGAGTCTCGAATGTCGAGAGCGATTGTACCGTTGAATTCCTTAGTCATGAGAGTTTGGAGTCTCCTTAATGTAATGTAAGGGGTCAGATTGTGCGTTGTCGAAAATCGAACCCAATTGAGGATTGAATTGGGTGATTCCCAATGAACAATTTACCAAAGAAAGGTCAGTAGATGGAAAAGTTTTTGTCCAATAGCGATCGCTAAATGATAGGGGCTAAAAAATTAGGAATTTTCCTAGTATTTATGTACTGAGGCAACGACTAATGATAAGTAAAAATTATCTATATCTAGATTGACTAATCAAAGAAAAAATCGCTCAAAAAAAACATAAAAATGTTTGAATAAAATCAATAAACTTCAGCAATAAATTTGAAAATTGATTAACGAAACCCGCCAAATACTACTAACAGAATCAGAA
>NZ_JADBSA010000145.1:0-3046 GCF_020246945.1 Microcystis sp. M113S1
CCATTTTTTTGCTTACCTCCACCTTAATTCCTTCTTTCAAAACTATACCTATCAATCGTTTCCCCTTTTTTTAAGTTTCTTCTCTTTTTGTTAAGAAAGATCTGACTAATGGATAGCCTTATCAAGGGGGGATTAAGGGGGGATCCGCACCCCTATTATCAAGGGGGGATCCATCTTCAATTTAATTATGACTACTTACTTATCCCATTCAAATTGTTCCCCTTTTTTTCATTAACTCAACCACAATCGGATGCACGTTATACCACAAATCGCCATTGCGGTATTCCAAAATATATAAACCATGCAACAGATCTAGAAAATTTTGATCCTTGAGATCCTTCGGTTTTGACTTTTTATAAACAGTTTTAATAATTTCCTCATCTGCTGTACCGATACTTTCAGCAAAATCGAGACTAAGTTCTGTGATTGATTGTTCTAAAACAGCTTGATTAATTTTTAGGGTATTATCATCGGGATAACGACGAATTGATCGCAAACAAACCCGACAGCAATCATTAGTAATGCGAATTAATTCTCGTAACACTCCCCCACTATAAAGACAAATTTTTTCGAGGGTATCAGGATCGATTAAAGCGGGATCGATGCGCTTAGTGATTATCTCGGTTAAAGTAGCAATAATTTGCGGATCGGGTATAGCATTAGGTGAATTAATTTCTCCCTGTTTAAAGAGTTTATATACAGGCATTTGCACGATCTGATCGTTGGTTTCTGTTTGGAGAGTTGCCTTTAAAGCTACTTCTCTTAAAGCGGCGATCGGAATAGTCATAATAATCCGAAAACCGGGCAACATAATCGCTTTAATATGGGATTGAAAAATATCCCTTACCTGTGCTAAGTCAATTTTATCAATGTCATCAACAATTACTAAGATTTTTTTCTGACTTTGGGACTCGATCGCACTAGCGATAATGTTAATTTGGGCAACTAAATCGGTAATTCTCCGCTCATATTTTTGTTTGATTTCCTGGCGAATAGTCGAATTAATCTTGAGAATTCCTTTAATGTGAGCTAGTAAAGTAGAAAAGTTAAAACCTGTTTCGACAGTGGCATCTGCTTGATTGGTTTCCGTGCGGATTTGTTCGGCAAACCATTGATAAAAGCTTTTTTTAATAGAATCTTTAATAGTTAAATTTTGGGTTTCCGCTTCTGACATCATCTGAACGGCGATCGAGAATAAAATATTAACATGATTTACGTCTGACATCTCGATCATGTCTGAGATCGAGAAGAAAACAACAAAATAGCGATCATCTAACTTTCTTTTAAATTCGTAGAGTAGGGTTGATTTACCACAACCCCGATGTCCTGCTAGAATAATTTTTCCGTCTTCCCAAGGACTATCTTCTACCAATTGTTCTAATTCGTCGATAATTTCTGTGCCGTATTCGACAGCAAAACGCTGTAATTCTTTATCCGATCGCAGCGGTAAAAGTTCTAAATTACGATAGGCTTCTCGAAAGGGTTCCAGTAAAGGACTAACCATGAGTAATTAAATTAAGTGGGTGGGTGGAATTAAATATAAGATGAACGTAGGTTGGGTTGAAGCATGAAACCCAACGCCTGCATGGGTTACTAACCATGAGTAATTAAATTAGACGGTGTTGTGTGAAGATAATTAGCCACAAAGAAAACCAGAAAAAAATTAACTGATAACTGATAACTGATAACTGATAACTGATAACTGATAATTGTTATTTTTCTGCTGCCCAACTGTCGGGAGTGTAGGTTTTTAATGCCAAAGCATGGATGGCTTCGGTAGCCAGTGCCGATTGTAAAGCGCCATAAACCATTTGATGCTGTTTAACGCGGGTTTTGCCGGCAAATTCGCCGGAAATAACCACCGCTTCCAAATGATCGCCACCTCCCGTCAAATCCCGAATCATCACTTGTGCATCGGGGATTTGTTCTTGAATCATCGCTTCTACTTGGCGAAAGTCAACCATCGTAACTCCTCAAAAAAATTAAAGATACTCTGATCCCATTTTTACCGAAAGCTCGTCAATGGGGACAAAATTTACTGCTGTGGGGGGGAGTTGTTAGGAGTTGCGGAGGTGGGAGTCGGTGCGGAGATGGGTGTACTGACAAATCCCATCTCGTAGAGTTGTTGATAGCTTTTTTGTCCTAATTCACTGGTGGGGTTTTGGGATTGAATCACCTGAATTAACAAAGGAACCGCCAATTCTGGCTGATTTTGCGCCCTATGGACCAAAGCAAGCTGATAGGTGGCTTCATCCCGCAGTTGTCCCGTGTTTAAAGCACTTTGACGCTGAGAATCGAATACTTTCGGGTCAATTCCTGAGAAACTATTAGCTAATTGCAGATGATAGTTAGATAGTTGGTTAAAAATCCGGCGCGCTTGATTGAGTTTGTCCACAGCGACATCGTATTTAGCGGCATTAATAGCGGCGTTCGCTTCTTCCACTAAACGTTGTCCCCCCTGAAGACTCAGGACACTATCGGCTTGATTTAAGGGTTTCAATTCGTTAGGATCGCTGGCAGGAGTGTTAGAGTCGGGGGTTTGTGCTTGTCCGTCAGGTGCGATCGCAATCACTAAACCGATCACCAGAGTGAGCAGATAAATTAAACTATAAGGCTGTTTTCGCTTAACCATAAAATTTCTCGACTTAATGTTCCTGATGGGAACGGCTATTTTTTCTAACATCGACACCTGACCTATAGTAGCTTTTTTGGGGCAGTTTCGATCCGACCCCAGCTTTCTAGACGTTAGATATAGCGGTTTTGTCGCCATGGCAAGCGCTGATTTTTCCCGAAAAATCAGTACAAGTCCCCAAAAAGTTAGTTTATCCCCCCGATTAATGGTTTAAATACGGATAATTCAACCCTTGCAAGGCTGTCCAGATAGAATAAAGAGAAAGTAGGAGTTTAGTTAAAATGTCTTTATCACTGATTACCCGTAAGTTTACGGTGGAAGAATACGAAAAAATGACAACCCAGGGAATAATCAAACCCGATGAAAAAGTGGAATTAATTCGAGGAGAAATTATCAAAATGTCACCGATGGGAA
>NZ_JADBSA010000146.1:0-3195 GCF_020246945.1 Microcystis sp. M113S1
GGGGGTTTCGTTCAGAAAAGACTTCAAATTCGGCCTTGAACGAGTAAAACTTTCTAGGAAATAAGGTTGAACATGAGATTTTTTCGACTTGTTCAAAGTGGCCGGAGGGCATTCGGACACTCAAAATGGACGTGGAGGAAGTGTCAGACTTAAGCAATTAAGCGTTTTTCGGTGAAGCGTCAACCCCATTCAGCGACCACCCTAAAAAAGTGGCGTGGTGAGGAATCGCCGTCCGTTTTACGGCGGCGAGGATGTCAAGGATAAAATTACTATTGCAGACGTTTTAAGCGTTCTTGGAGAATTTGGGCTTGTTTTTCGGCCTCTGCTAAAGCTTGCTTCGTTTTTTGGATTAAAGCTTCTGGAGCTTTTTCGACAAAGCTAGGTTTATTCATGCGATCGCTCAAACTCTTGATTTCCCCTTCTACCTTAGCTAAATTTTTCGCTAATTTCCCTGCCAATACCGATATATCAACTAATCCGGACAGGGGGATGAGGATTTCTACCGTAGCGACAACACCAGCGATCGCTTGATTGACTTCCTCGGTTAGTTTGGCCGTCAAAATTAAGTTTTCGATCTTAGCCAAGTCTTTTAAGTACACTTGTCCGCGTTGCAGAATAGCTAATTCTTGGCTGTTTTCTGTCTGTAAAATTGCTGTGATCGTTGCCCCCGGTTTAATCCCCGCTTCGGCGCGCAAATTACGCAACACCCGAATACTTTCAATTAATAACTCAAAAGTATTTTCTAAATCTATATCGATCAGAGAACTATCAGCTATGGGATAGGTTTGTAAAGCCAAAACCTGCTGATTTTCTTGGGTTAAATTATGCCAAATTTCTTCGGTAATATGGGGCATAAAGGGATGTAATAATTTTAATGTCCCTGCCAAGATAAAAGCCAAAGTTTGGCGGGCAGTGGCACAGGAAACCGATTCTTTATCCTTCCATAAACGAGTTTTTACTAACTCGATATACCAATCACAGAAATCGCGCCAGATAAATTCGTATAGACCTTTTGCCGCTTCTCCCATGCCATAATTTTCTAGATAATCTCTAGTTTTTTGCACTGTTTGATGATAACGAGATAAAATCCAGAGATCGGCTAATTCTAAATTTTCTAAAGCTGGTTCTCCCAATTCTTCTGGGGTTTTTCCCTCCAGATTCATCATCACAAAACGGGAAGCATTCCAAATTTTATTGGCAAAATTTCGGGCAGCTTCTACGGATTCTGATTCATCGGTTTTACGGTTATATTGCAGACTGATATCCTGTCCTGCTCCTGCCACTTCTCGAATTAAGGTATATCGTAAAGCATCGGTTCCGTATTTATCAATTAAAATTAAAGGATCGATGCCGTTATTGGCAGATTTAGACATCTTTTTGCCGTTTTCATCCCTAACTAAACCGTGAATATAGACATCTTTAAAGGGCATTTGTCCCGTAAAATAGCCGGCCATCATCGTCATTCTTGCCACCCAGAAAAAGATAATATCAAAACCGGTGACGAGGGTGGTGGTGGGATAATAGGTGTCTAGATCAAGGGTTTTTTCTGGCCAACCCATGGTCGAAAATGGCCACAATCCCGAGGAAAACCAAGTATCTAAAACATCGGGGTCCTGTTGAATAATTATATCCTCTCCATACTGTTGTTTGGCCTTGGCTAAAGCGGAGGTTTCATCCTCGGCAACGACGAAGGGAGTATGGTTAGTAATTTCGTTATTAGTTTCACTGATAATATACCAAGCGGGAATTTGATGACCCCACCACAGTTGTCGAGAAATACACCAATCTTTTAGCTTAACTAACCAATCGCGATAAACTTTTGTCCATCTTTCTGGCACAAAACGGGGCGAGTTTTCCTGATCTAAATAGGCTAAAGCTTTTGTGGCTAAAGGTTCAATTTTAACGAACCATTGGGTAGATAAAAGGGGTTCCACGGGAACTTTACCTCGATCGCTATAGGGGACGCTATGGCGATAGGTTTCAATCTTAACTAAAAAGCCGTCTTCATCGAGTTTTTTAACGACATTTTTGCGGGCAACAAAACGATCTTGACCCGCGAATATTCCGGCATTTTCGTTTAAACTGCCGTCTAAATTCATGATATTAATAAAGGGTAAATTATGGCGTTTACCCATCTCAAAATCCTTAGGATCGTGGGCCGGCGTAACTTTAACGCAACCAGTACCGAATTCGGGATCGACTAATTCATCGGCAATAATGGGGATTTCTCGCCCCATTATCGGTAAAGTGACGGTTTTGCCGATTAAATGGCGATAACGGGGATCTTGCGGGTTGACAGCGACACCAGTATCACCGAGCATGGTTTCGGGCCTTGTGGTGGCTACTTGAAGATAACCGCTACCATCGCTGAGAGGATAGCGAAAATACCAGAGATTTCCCTCAATTTCCTTGTTTTCCACCTCTAAATCGGAAACGGCCGATCGGGATTCGGGACACCAGTTAACTAAGTATTGACCGCGATAGATTAATCCGTCCTCATAAAGTTTAATAAAAGCAGTACGGACAGCATGGGAAAGTCCCTCATCCATGGTGAAACGTTCCCGCGTCCAATCGACGGATACCCCCAAGCGTCGCAGTTGATTAACAATGGTACTACCAGACTCCTCTTTCCATTGCCAAGCGCGTTCGAGGAATTTTTCCCTTCCTAGTTGGTAACGGTCGGTTTTTTCGGCTTTTAATTGGCGATCGAGTATAGCTTGTACTGCAATACTAGCGTGATCCGTACCGGGCAGCCAGAGGGTATTTTTGCCGGTCATCCGCTTGTAGCGAACAAGTGTATCAATCAAAGCACTCTCGAAAGCGTGACCCATGTGGAGACTACCGGTAACATTGGGAGGAGGGATGACTATACAGTAGGTTTCGCCGCCTTTTTCGGGGTTTGCCTTAAATATTTCTTGATTTTCCCAATATTGCTGCCATTTCGTTTCTGTGATCTTGGGATCGTATTGCTTCGATAGTTCCGAGGTCATGATGGGGGGATTCTACAATTCTTAGTTCTTTGTCAATTGTCCCACATTTGGGAGAGATCAAATTCCTATTTAGGGTCTGCTGAATAAATCTAAAAACCTTGTTGGGTAAGACTTTTAGACTTTTTGTCAATCAAAAAGTACCAGGCATGGGAGTGATCAGGGGGAAAATTCAGGTACTTTTTCCCTGAAAATTAGGTAGTTGACC
>NZ_JADBSA010000147.1:0-3215 GCF_020246945.1 Microcystis sp. M113S1
AACTGATAACTGATAACTGATAACTGATAACTGATAACTGATAACTGATAACTGATAACTGATAACTGATAACTGATAACTGATAACTGATAACTGATAACTGATAACTGATAACTGATAACTGATAACTGATAACTGATTAATTGTGCATAACTCGACCGAAACTCCATAATTTTTGATAATAATGACGACTGACGCTATCCCTATCATCAGTAAGTAGATTGATAGCGATACCATTGTTACCTGTTTCTTTTCCTGAACTGTGGATATATTGATTATTCCCTAGATATAACGCCACATGATTAACTCTTTTATCACCAAAAAAAATTAAATCTCCTGGGAGTAATTCCTCTCGGTTTATTTTTTGACAAAAAGCCTCCTGTTGATAGGAATCCCTCGGCAACCAAATGCCAAAAGTGGCAAAAGCGGCCTGGATTAATCCTGAACAATCGTAATTAGGTGCAAGGGTTCCACCCCAGAGATAATGATTGGTACGGTTCCTTGCTTCCTGAGTAAAAGTGATAATCTCAGGAATATGTTTTTCTATGTCTGAACGAGTTAGAGGAATTTTTTGATAAGCTGTGGTGGCCACCGCAATTGCATCTAAATCTTCTCCGCATAACCAAGCTAAATAATTATCTTCCCTTAGCTGAATTTGTAGCCCTTTTTCGGTAATTTCTAGGGAAATAAATTTTAATTGTCTTCCCTGTTGTGCTTGGGTCGCTAACTCTTGACAACTGGGAGAATTGTAGAGATTTAAGTCTCTTATACAGAGATATTCTTGGGTGAATGATGGGGTAAGAGAGATGATTTTCATAAAAAATAGATCAGAAGTATATTGACAGAAAAAACTGCATTACTAGCCAAAAGCTACGGTATAAAATCGAGGATTGAATCAGAAAATAAATAAGGAGAATAACCTTAGTTCTGTCATCTTCAAGTTTCCACCTCTCTTAATTCTTGGCCACAAAGATAATCTAAGACGCATTTTAACCGCCTATCCTTAGATTAACTCAATCTCCCCCAATCCCTTTGCTGTTAACTCTTGCCTTATCTCAACAACCAATTCAAATGTGCGGGCAGCTTAATCTATAACCGAACCGAATCCCTGAAAAATTATTAAACCTCTTGCATAATTAACTTTTCAGGCTTCAAAAACCGCAAAAATAAGGATTAAATGGCATAAAATCTGTAAATAGACTATTTAATGGCTTATTATTCATCTTTAATTCTCCTGACTACTGACTCCTAACCCTAACAACAATTTTGGGTTTTTACAAGAGGTCTATTATAGCCAGTTCCTTAACAATATGTTACAATAGCCAGCGAGAGGGGAGTGACCAAGATCTGGAACTTTTGCGCTAGAGATAGATTCTATGGATCAGCAGTCACATCCTAAAGTAAGCTTTTAATCAGATGTTGAGGTTAGTCCATGGCCAATGTTTCGGGGCGGTTTGAAAAGCAGGAATACAGCCAAAACTCAGAAAATACCGTCACGGTGGTCAGTTCAGTCATGTCCGGTTTAAAAAAAGCATCTCCCCTGCAAAAGGGCTTATTTTGGGGAATAACCCTCAGTTTTACCGCCCTAGTTTCCGCCACTGTTGGGGCTGCCGTCGCTTTAATTAGTCCCTTACCCGCACCAATTGGCGCTATCTTCCAAAAAACGACTTTTCCCAACCAAACAGACATCCTTGAGGCTCAAGCTTGGAATAGCTTAATTAACCAGCAGCTTTCTCGTCCTGTTAATATTTTAGTTATGGGCATCGATCGAGTTTTAGATGCCAAAAACAGCGACGATGTATTTAAAGGTCGCAGCGATACCATGCTCCTAGTCCGCTTCGATCCTACGGATAAAACCGTGAGAATGTTGTCTATCCCTCGCGATAGCCGCGTCAGAATCCCTGGCCACGGTTTCACTAAAATCAACGATGCCAATGTTCACGGCGGACCTACTCTAGCGGCGGAAGTGGTCGGTAATACTTTAGGGGATGTCACCGTTGATCGCTATGTGCGGGTGACTACCGATGCCTTTAAGGAATTAGTCGATTTAGTCGGGGGTGTAGAGGTTTATGTACCCGAACGAATGTATCATAAAGATGTCACCCAAAAATTAGAAATTGATTTACAAGAGGGTTGGCAAAATCTCAACGGCGACCAAGCCGAACAATTTGCCCGTTTTCGTAACCCGCAATACGGCGATATCGGTCGCGTACAAAGACAACAAATTTTATTAAAAGCACTACAACAAAAGATTTTTAGTCCGACAATTCTCCCCAGTCTCCCGAAAGCAGTACAGGTTTTACAACAATATATCGATACGAATTTAACCGTCGAGGAAATGCTGGCTATCGCTAATTTTGGCCGGGAAATTAAACGGGATGACTTAAGAATGATCCTACTCCCCGGCCGGTTTAATAGCCTCGAGGAATACGATGGTCGCAGTTATTGGATTTTGAACCGTCGCGAAATTAGAACCATTGTGGCTAATAATTTTACCGATAACTATTCTGGGAGAGAAACCTCCGTTTATAGTCTGCGGATTGCCATTCAAAATGCCACCCATACCAAAGGTTTAGCCCGTCGTACTCGTAATTATCTGGCCAAACAGGGCTATACAAATGTTTATATTAGCGATGACTCCTCCCAAAAGCTAGAAACCACGGCAATTATTGCTCAAAAAGGTGATGTTCAGTCCGCTAACCTCTTGAAAAATCAATTGGGAATCGGTAAAGTAGAATCATCCTCCACTGGTGCTTTAGACTCAGACCTAACTGTTCGGGTGGGTGATGATGCGGCCCAGTTTTTCAACGCTCAACAGTAACAATGTTGAAAAATTTTTTCAGTCTGGTTTTAATTATTTTACTGGCGATTCTTTGGCTACTTTTTGCGGCCCGTCCGGTGGCTTTGGCCCAAGATAAAACTATTAACTATAGTTTTGCCCAGCTGCAAGATCGGGATTTTTCCCATCAGGATTTGCGCGGAGGAGTTTTCGCAGCTGCCGCGATGCGGGGAGCTAACCTAGAAGAGGCCGATTTATCGAAAATTTGGGTTGAAAACCCCGCCCTTTAGGGTCGCGGAGGGCGGCTTGATTACTTTAACTTTTTAATCCAATCCCTGACAACTTCGGCAGCAGAAATTTGTTTTTGTTGAGCATACCGTTTTAGTTTTTCTAGTTCTTCGTCAGAAAGTCTCACTTGTAAGATATTAGGTCTTGA
>NZ_JADBSA010000148.1:0-3567 GCF_020246945.1 Microcystis sp. M113S1
AAGGTTACATGATATCAGCCAGACTTGGAAACTATCTCATCAAATTAGTCCCCCCATAGAACCTCCTTGAGCCATCTTGCACACTTTTCTCTTTTTGTCAAATTTTATGTTAAGAAAGATGTGACTAATGGATAGCTTTTAAAGGGGGGTTAGGGGGGATCGAATCTTTTGAAGGGGGGTTAGGGTGGATCAAACCTTCATTAGTAACAATAAACGCCATAATTCTATCCCCTGCAATATACCATTCTAAAATAGCAGTATCTTGATCAATTAAGGATTGAATCTCACTTAATTTAATGGTTTGAACTTTTTGAGTTAAGCTAAAAGTTGAATCTATGGGGGTGATTTCACGGTCAATGAATTGATTTAATTCTTGTTTTAAATGATTGAGGTGAGTATAGTCATTTAAGATAGGTTGTTTTTGTTGATCTAGAGTTAAAATTAATCCCCTATTGCGGGTTTGTTCTTGGATGGCTAACTGTTGTTCTTCCCCGATAATGGCACGACGGAGGCGATCTAATTCGGTAATAATAGTTTGGGGGATATTACCTTTAGGATAGATATCTCGGTTGGTTAGCAATTGGACTAGATAGCGGGTTTTGCTGCGTTCAACGTATTCTAAGGCGCGATCTGGTTGATTGAGGTTGAGATAGGATTGAACTATGCCATGATAAACATCCATTGCATCGGAGAGAATTTCCTGTTGTCGTTGGGGGTTTAAGGCTTCGAGTCGGATATTTTCTACTGCTTCGATGGCTAAATTGTAGCCTTTGATGGCGGTTTCCCAGTCTTTGATAAAGTTAGCAGTATTTCCTAAGTTTCGTCCTGTTCGTAAGCAGTTTATGGGAAAAGCCGTCGGAGTATATACTTCTAATGATAGGTTATAAGATGCGATCGCTTTCTCTAGATTATCTGCCCTTTCCCCTCTAATGCGATCACCATAAACAGTCCCTAAATGATTTTGTGTTAATGCCCATTCATAAGGAAAAGCATCACGATTATAAACTCTTAGAGCTTCTTGAATAAAATTGATAGACTTATCAAAATTTTCTTTTTTATCTCCTCTAATTCTATCCGCATAAGCACTGGCTAGATCGCATTGTGTGCCAGCCCAAACCCTAGGAGATTTATCATAAGTTCTCACTTGCAATACTTCGTTGTAAAATTTGATCGCTAGTTCTAAATTCTCAGCTTTATCACCTTTAATTCTATCGGCATAAGCAGCAGCTAGAGTATTTTTTGTATTTGCCCAACCTAGAGGAATTTTGTCAATGCTTCTGACTTTCAATGCTTCGTTACAAGCCGTAATCGCCAGTTCTAAATTGTCAGCTTTATTACCTTTAATTCTCTTCACATAAGCCATAGCTAAATTATGTTGAGTCGTCGCCCAATCTTGAGGAAAATTATCGAAAGTTCTGACTTTCAATGCTTCATTATAAGCAGCAATCGCAAGTTCTAAATTCTCGGCTTTATCTCCTCTAATTCTTTTAGCATAGGTATTAGCTAGGTTATTTTGTGTATCTGCCCAATCTTTAGGAAAATTATCGAAAGATCTCACTTTCAATGCTTCAGTATAAGCAGCGATTGATAGTTCTAAATTCTCCGCTATATCTCCTCTGATTCTGTTTTGGTAAGCACTACCAAGATTATCTTGCGTATCTGCCCAAATTTCAGGAAAATCATCAAAATTAAACCCAGTTAAAACAACTTGATAACCTGTGATCGCAATTTCTAAATTAGTGGCAATATTACCTAGAGGGAATTGTTGGATTAAGGTACTAAAATTGATCAAGGTAAAGATATTACCAGCGATATATACAGCTTGTTCTGTTTCAACGGATGCTAATTGATTTTTTACCCAATTATCTAGAATAATTATTAACTTTTCATCTAATTTATCAAGATTATGCTCAAAAAAAGGATAAATATACTTAGGATCAGGATTTTCATGAACTTTATCTAATGCCTTCATCAAAAAAATTAAATATTCTTGATGTGCATTTCCAGATTCTCTGCTTTCAACTGGCGGAATTTTATTTGCTCCCTCTGGCACAACTTCCCAGTCATAACCCGCTTCCTCACAAAAAGCAATAATTTCTTCGATTAATATACTTTCAACGCTAGGTACAGGAAAATTCTGTTCTCTTAATTGTCGTGCAAAATTAGTTGCATCTGCTGAAGCTTCAAACAGTAATATTGTCTGTTTCTCTTGACTACTTATTGTATGAATTCCTTCATTATCTGTTCCTACATTGTAGAGAAGAATATAAACTTGAGGTTGAAGGTTGAGATATTGCCCCAACTGTTGCGCCATATTCCGCAACCAAACCGCATCATTATTATTTCCTTGTTGTTCTAACCCTGTTGCATAGTTTTCCATCTCCTGCAAAAATTGGGGATCAATCAATTCCTGATTTGCTTGCAGAATCTTATTCAGTTCCTCATCATCAGTACAAGTGAGCAACTGTTGAATTAAATTAACATAAGCTTGGGCGCGTTGTTCATTCATTGTCTGTACTGTGATTGATGTGATTGTGTGATAGACTGTGATTTTTTTTTCGAGAGAATCACCATATAATATAATTGTATACAATAAATATTCGTGATTGTCAAGGGGGATCGCTGCCAAATTTGTTTGATATATTGCAAGGTTCTGCCTTAGAACATATCAAACAAATTACTTTTCTGCACAAATAACTGTCATTACAGCAACTTCTTTATCCAATTGATCTCCTATTTCATCTTCAACAACGTCCAGATCGTAATCCATTTGTAATCCTAGCCAAAATCGCGGTGACATATCAAAATAACGAGCTAACCGAAGAGCTATATCCGCTGTGATAGGCCGCTTTCCATGAACGATTTCGTTAATACATTGTTCGGGAACTCCAAGAGCCAGAGCTATTTGATTCTGACTAAGGTTCATTGGCTTTATAAATTCCTCTAAAAGAACCTCACCGGGATGAATTGGCATTAGTTTATCTTCATTCATTATTTTACCTCAATGATAATCAACGATTTCTACGTCTAGAGCATCACCGTCTTGCCAGACAAAGCAAATTCGCCATTGATCGTTAACCCGAATGCTATATTGACCTTCCCTATCACCAACCAGACGTTCCAATCGATTTGCTGGTGGGACACGAAGATCTTGCAGGGTTTCCGCACGATTAAGCATCCGCAATTTTCGCAATGCCACTTGCTGGATATCTAATGGCAATTTACGCGAATGTTTACGTTCAAAAACTTTTTGAGCTTCTTTATCTTTAAAGTTTTGGATCACTCTCTAAACAATTTCTTATCCTACTTTTAAGTATATGACGTAAGGATGCTCCAATGGCAGAACTGGTTGGGGAACACGCCAGACAGGGACTTCTGCGAATGCGTCTGGGACCAAGATGACGCGACGACGAATGAGCGCGGTAGCCTTCATCGAAAATTTTGGGTCTGAAACCCCGTCGTTCTACGACGGCTTTACTGTTAAATATTAACACATTTACGAAATATATGCTAAAATGCTCCCCATGGAAAAAGCCTATTGGTTTCGATTTTACCCCACACCCGAAC
>NZ_JADBSA010000149.1:0-13504 GCF_020246945.1 Microcystis sp. M113S1
AAGCAGATTTGGTAAATTCGGCACTTCCTCCTTGATGTTTTTTCTTAAAGTTAGGATACTTAGTACGACCAGCAAAGAAGTTAGTAAAAGCTGTTTGTAAATGTCTTAACCCTTGTTGTAAAGGTACACAGCTAACTTCGTTTAAAAACTCTAATTCTTCTTGTTTTTTCCAATCGGTTAGCATTGAAGAAGTTTGAGCGTAGCCTACTCTTTCTTGCTTTTCGTACCAAGCTTGTGTTCGTTCGTGGAGAGCTTTGTTGTAAACTAATCTCACACAGCCCAATGTGCGCCGCAATAGCGACTCTTGTTCGGGTGTGGGGTAAAATCGAAACGAGTAGGCTTTTTCCATGTCTCACATTTTAGCATATATTTCGTAAATGTGTTAATATTTAACAGTAAAGCCGTCGTAGAACGACGGGGTTTCAGACCCAAATTTTCGATGAAAAAATTGCCGCTAATCCTATCGGTGGGGAGTGTCGCTTTATTGTTGGTGGGATGTCCAGCTTCTAACCAAGCTAATCAATCCCCACCGCCTACCCAAGAAACCCCCACCCCCTCTCCTAGTCCCCCGGCTGCCCAACCACCCGCCTTTAGCGGTGCTGTGCAACCGGCTACCAAACCAACCACCCCAAGGGTAGCGGGATTGATTCCTGCTACCGATCCTGACCAAAAACGGGCGGAAATTAATCGCGGTCGCAGCGATCCCTTTGCCCCCTTTCCCCTACAGCCAAATATTACGATTATAGAGGAAGAAAAACCCCCAGCTGGGACTCCGGCGGCTACCGCGGCCGCAGCAGGGGGCAATCGTCCCACCCCCGCAGCCGCAGCAGGGGGCAATCGTCCCACCCCCGGACGACCGATAGTGAAAGAGCCGCCACCACCACCGCAACTGACGGAAGCAGAAGAAGTGCAAGTATCGGGCATCGTCCAATTACCTAGCACTCCTATGGCGATCGTGAAAGCCCCCGGAGAAGCCACGGAACGTCGAGTTATCCCCGGTTCTACCCTCTCTAATGGTTTAATTTTAGTTAAAGCGATCGATACTAATCCCGATAACCCCTATATTGTCTTAGAACAACGCGGTCAAACTATTACCCGTCGTTTAGGCGATGGTGTCCCCGAACCCGCCGCCGCACCGCAAGCCTCGATCAGCTATAATGTTTCCGAATCAGGAGAGTAAAACCCGTGCGATCGATTGCTATTCAACAAAAACAAACCATTATTTATCCGCGAATGCCCTTGGCTATCTATCGGGAGTTAGCCAGTCATTTAGAACAGGTTCAAGGGGTCGAAACCCACCTCACTCCCCAGCAGTTCCAACAATTCGATTATCACCAAAGTCAGATCGGTAGTCTAGAAATTAACTATACCGAGGCTTTTCAGGAAAGCGATCGCACTTTGGTGACGGCAATTCTCGATTATTATGCCCAACGTCACGGCTCCTATCAGCTTTCCTAAGCTTTCTCTCCTCACCTTTTTTTCCCAAATTACCGAATTTCTTCTTAAAAACTAAAAGTATTTTATAGGAGTTATCTTAATGCTGGGGATGATGCCAAATCCCGTCATACTTCATCTAAATTTATCTGTCAATATCACTTAATTTTATGGTCAAGAACAAGAGGATAAAAATTAAAATCTTTCTGATTTTAAGCCACCGACGACCAGTGGTAGTCACTGATAACTGATAACTGATAACTGATAACTGATAACTGAAATGACCCTACCCAATTCCCTAGAAGAAACAATCCTGCAAGCAAAAGCCGCCACCCAACTGGCTCTAGAATCGGGAGCTAGACGCGTACAAGTGGAATTAGTTATCCCAGAAATTGCTCTACAAGCGCAAGCTTTAGCCCTTGATTTTAGCTCTATTTTTGACAGTTATGGTTCTGGTTTAAGGGTAATTTTTCCCGATACTGGGGCCGCCATGTTAGCTCGACGGGATTGGGGAGAAACAGTTTTTCAACTGGGAGATTTAGGTAGTCGTTTTATTCCCATCGAAAACAAAATTAAGCGCGAAGATGAAGCTTTTTTAGTTGTTTGTCCCTCCTCGGTCGAGATTAATTCCGTAGAAAAACTCTGTAACCTTGCCGAAGAGCGCCCCGTGGTTCTTCTGATTCCCCAATTGGAAGATGTATCGGTAGTAGGTATCGGTTACGCGGCCCGACAATTGCGAGAAAGATTTTTAAGTACCCTAGAAAGTTGTTATTATTTTCGTCCCTTGGAATCAGCGATCGTTTATCGTTCCTATCCCTCTTTGTGGCAAGTTTGGCTAGAAAAAGAAAACGGTTACGAGTTAATTTCTGAACAATCCACTAAACCCATGGGCGAAGCTTTAGAAAATCTGATTCTGAAAGCTTCTAGTAATACTCCTAATGATAGTTCTAATCCTGCTAATAAAGCCAAAAAGTCCGGTTTATTTGCCACTATGGGACGCTTCTTAAAAGCATTGCAACAGTGACATACTCCCCCCGTCAAGTTAGGCTGTGACGGGGGATTCTTGACCCATTGCTGTTAGAAATTCCTTGCTTCGACGGATTGACCTCGATTGCAACTTTTGCTCTTCTATTTTAACCGATCATTTGGCAATGCTATAATAAAATTAGTCGTTAGTTTCCCTAGAGGTAAACTTTTATGATTGTCAATAAGCGAGAACTCAAGCAAGCCTTAAATCGGGTGTACTTAAAAATTAAGCCTGATGCTGAAACAATTCAGGTTTTTAAAGCTAATTTGGCGCGCTTGTTGGAGCAATGTGACAGCAAAAAGTCTGAAGAGTTTAATAAAAATTTGCTGATAGATTTTTTGAAAAATACCTATTATACTGATCGCTATTTTATCAATACAAAAGAGCGCATTGATCTGGTGATTCATAATAACCAGGATGTTAAAAGTCCAGTGGGAATCATTTTTGAGACGAAGAAGCCTACTCGGACAATAAATGCAGAAATGCCAAGACTGGATCATCTCAATACTAAGGCTTTTCAGCAGTTAGTTTTATATTTTCTCCGCGAAAGGGTGACGGATAAAAATCTTGATATTAAACACTTGATCGTGACAAATATTTATGAGTGGTTTATTTTCGATGGGAAGATTTTTGAGGAGTTATTTTTTGCTAATAAGGCGCTAGTTAACCAGTTTTGCGATTTTGAAGAAGGGAGACTGAGTAGTACGAAAACGGATTTTTTCTATCAACAAATTGCAGAACCAGCCATCACTAAAGTTATTGAGCAAATTAAGTTTACTCATTTTGATCTGCGAGAACTGGAAAATTTAGATTTGCTGGATATTTACAAGATTCTTTCGCCAGAGCATTTACTTAAGTTACCTTTTGTTAATGACAGTAATACTTTAAATAAGCCTTTTTATAATGAGCTTTTGTATATTATTGGTTTGACAGAAGTTAAGGATAAAGGGAAAAAGTTAATCGGACGAATGAAAGAAGGCGATCGCTGTGATGGTTCACTGATTGAAAATGCGATTAGTCGGTTGGATAGTTTAGATAAAATTGCACAATTAAAAAATCCTGAAGAGTTTGGAACTACGGATGAAGAACGGCTTTTTAATGTGGCGTTGCGGTTATCAATTAATTGGATTAATCGGGTTTTATTTCTCAAATTATTGGAAGCGCAGTTAATTAAATATCATCAAGGCGATCGAGATTTTGCCTTTCTGAATTTGGCGAAAGTTCCCAGTTATGATGATCTCGATAGTTTGTTTTTTGATGTGTTAGCCAGGGAGACAAATAAGCGCGAGGCTAAGGTTAAAACGACTTTTGCTCATGTACCTTATTTGAATAGTTCGCTATTTGAGCCAACGGATACGGAACAGCAAACGATTGTCATTGGCAATTTGCGGGAGCGAACTTTACCCATTTTTACAGCGACGGTGCTAAAAGATAATCGGGGTAATAAGCGAGTAGATGAGTTGAATTCTTTGGCTTATTTGTTTGAGTTTTTGGATGCTTATAAATTTGATCGAGATGAGTTAGAAAATCCTCAAGAAGATAGCGAAAAGTTAATTAATGCTTCGGTGTTGGGGTTAATTTTTGAAAAGATTAATGGTTATAAAGATGGTTCTTTTTATACGCCGAGTTTTATTACCATGTATATGTGTCGGGAAACAATACGACGAGCGATCGTGCAGAAGTTTAATGAAGTAAAAGGCTGGAATTGTCAAACTTTAGATGATTTGTATGAACGAATTGAGGATAAAAAAGAGGCGAATACTATTATTAATAGTCTAAAGATTTGTGATCCGGCGGTGGGTTCGGGACATTTTTTAGTTTCGGCTTTAAATGAGATAATTGCGATTAAGAGTGAGTTACGGGTTTTATTAGATAGTTCGGGTAAGTCCTTAAAAGATTATCGGGTAGAGGTGCGAAATGATAAGTTACTGGTTTACGATGATGAGGGGAATTTATTTGCTTATCATCCCCATAACCAAGAAAAGCAACGGGTACAGCAAGCCTTATTTCATGAGAAACAGACGATTATCGAGGGGTGTTTATTTGGGGTGGATATTAATCCTAATTCCGTGACGATTTGTCACTTGCGGTTATGGATTGAGCTTTTAAAGAATGCTTATTATCGAGAAGATGGCAATTTGGAAACTTTGCCAAATATTGATATTAATATCAAGTGTGGTAATTCTTTGATTAGTCGCTTTGCTTTGGATGTGGATGTTAAACAGGTTTTACAGAAGCAGAAGTTTAGTATTGAGCAATATCGCAATGCTGTACAGACTTATCGCAATGCAGAAACTAAGGGACAAAAGCGGCAGATGGAAACGCTGATTGCTAAGATTAAAGCTGGGTTTAGTGCTAATTTATTAATTGGTGATCCTAAGAAGGTGAAGTTACGTCAATTACAAGGGGAGCTTTATAATCTGGAAAATCAGGGTTTATTGTTTGAGGAGACTAAGACGGAGCAAAAAGCGCGGGAGAAAAAAGTTACTAAGTTAAATAATGAGATTGATAAGCTAACTGCTGAAATTGCAGATATTGAAAGCGGTAGGCTATATGAGAATGCTTTAGAATGGCGGTTTGAGTTTCCCGAAGTGTTAAATGATGACGGGGATTTTGTTGGGTTTGATGTGGTGATTGGGAATCCTCCTTATGTACCGTCAAAAAATCTAGATGAAAAAGAGAAAGCTTTATATTATGAACATTACAAGACTACAGAATATCAAATTAATACCTTTGGGATATTTACTGAGTTAGGCATAAAAATATTGAACCAGAAAGGTTTTCTTGGCTTAATAATTCCAAATTATTGGTTAACAACTAAATATGACAAAAAATTGAGAAAATTCTTGTTTGAAGAAAATCGAACAACCAATATAGTAAATGTATATAATATTTTTGAAAGTGCCGTAGTTGAAACATTACTTTTGTTTTCAAAAAAAGAACCAAATAATGATGAGATACATATTTGTAGTATTGATCGTAATATCTCTACAATTAATGAAAGATTGGAAGCAGTTATGCTTTCTCATTGGAGCTATGACCAAAAGATTACTGTTTCAGCTTTAGATGAAGAATTAACTATATCATTCAACGATAAAATTAAAATTAATGCAGAAACTCAAATAGGTTCTTTATTTGATTTGAAATTCGGAGCAAAGTTATATGAGATAGGAAAAGGAAATCCTCCTCAAACTAAAAATGATGCTAAAAATAGAATTTATGAATCTGAATTAAAAATAGATAATAGTTATATTCAATTATTACGAGCTAGGGATATCCAAAGATACAGACTTAAAACTGATAGCTACTATGTAAAGTATGGAGAAAATTTAGCCGCACCACGCTCGATTTCAATATTTGAAGGTGAAAGAATATTAATTCAAAGAATTTTTTCAAGAAAAACATTAGATGCAACTTGTGTAGATGATACGATAATCTGTAACACAGATGTTATTACATTAAAGCCCAAAAATAACACGCTAAATGTTAAATTTTATTTAGCAATTATTTGTTCTAAGCTTTGTGCATCTGTGCTAAAGTCTCAAAATGTAAATTTAGACAGAACTGCTTTTCCAAAAATAAATACTAAAACTCTATCAACTTTTCCAGTTCCTAAATATAAGCACGAATATATCGACATCACTGCACTTGTCAACAAAATTCTCGCCGCTAAAAAAGACGATCCTACTGCTGATACAAGCGAATTAGAAAAGCAGATTGATCACTTAGTTTACAAACTCTATCAACTGACATATAGTGAGGTAAAAATCATTGATCCAGAATTTGCACTAACAGAACAAGAATATCTGGAATTACCCTAATTTATTCTCCGTTTTGCCTTTTGCCTCGTCTGGCCCAAGCAATTTAAATGCTTGACAGCTTAATTTCCGGCCAACTAGCTACCACCGAGGCCAATTTATCCAAATCCCGACGATCTTCGATAAAGGGAAAAACACCTAAAACTGGACAATTAGTCAAGGATTGAATTAAATCGATCGGTGTTAACTGCTCTATTTCCGTCTCAGTGCGCGGTTCGAGACAATTAAGGATAATTCCGCCCAAATTCACCTTTTTCTGCTCTGCTAGGGCAATATTAGCCACCGTTTGGGAAATCGCTCCCAATTTCACCGGCACCACTAAAAGAGTTTTTAACCGCCATTGAGCCGCTAAATCCGCCACAGTTAGCTCGTGGGTGACAGGACAACCTAAACCCCCTAAACCCTCAATTAAAACCAAATCTTGGCTTTTTTGTAGGTTCAGCAGAGCTTGCCACACTGTCCCTAAAGGAATATCTCGACCTTCCAAATCAGCAGCCACAGGAGGCGCTAAGGGTGCTTGATATTGCAGCGGTGTGATCATTTCTAATTGACCCTGAAATAAACCCTCATACCATTCTCGATCGCCTTGACCCGTTTGCATTAATTTCATCAACCCCAGGGCCTTCGACGGATAGTATTTTTGCCAATAAGCCACTAAAGCAGTGGTGACAACGGTTTTACCCGCATCGGTATCCGTAGCCGTAATCAAAAGACTATTCATAAAACTACCGGGCTAAGTCAAGATCAGGTGAAATCACCAATATTTATCATCTTATCCCCACTTCCCCACTTCCCCAGATATTGCATGGGTAAGATGCAAAAAGAAAAAAAACTGCGGCCAAAAAGGTGAGATGGAATACACTAAAAGTATAAGGTTATCAATTTTGCTATTTTTCCAGTTGCATCCTAGGCAACAGAATTGCAATTATCCCTCTAGTTAGAAATTGGACGGTTTGCCCTGTGGTTTCATCACTTCCCAAGCCCAATGACTCTTTAACAACGGTTCCCCAGCGTTGTTCTGGTGCTTATGCCTTGATGGACAGTCTCAAACGTCATGGTGTTAAGCACATCTTCGGTTATCCCGGTGGTGCGATCCTACCCATCTATGACGAACTCTACCGCTTTGAAGAACGGGGAGAATTACAACATATTTTAGTTCGCCACGAACAAGCGGCCGCCCATGCCGCCGATGCCTACGCTAGGGCCACCGGCAAAGTGGGAGTCTGTTTCGGTACTTCCGGCCCCGGGGCGACCAATTTGGTGACAGGCATCGCTAACGCACACATGGACTCCATCCCGATGGTGATTATCACCGGTCAGGTGAGTAGGGCGGCCATCGGTTCCGATGCTTTCCAAGAAACCGATATCTATGGTATTACTCTCCCGATTGTTAAACATTCCTATGTGGCGAGAAATGCCCGCGAAGTAGCGAGAATCGTCGCTGAAGCCTTCCATATCGCCAGTACAGGACGACCGGGACCGGTTTTAGTCGATATTCCCAAAGATGTCGGTTTAGAACCATGCGATTATATCCCCGTCGAACCAGGAGATGTGAAACTAACCGGTTATCGTCCCACGGTTAAGGGC
This sequence comes from Microcystis sp. M113S1, assembly GCF_020246945.1. NCBI lineage: Bacteria > Bacillati > Cyanobacteriota > Cyanophyceae > Chroococcales > Microcystaceae > Microcystis > Microcystis sp. M113S1. The sequence continues at coordinate 7,867 of NZ_JADBSA010000149.1, forward strand.
AATCGCCGTCAAATCGAGGCCGCTTTACACCTCTTGGAAACCGCCGAAAAACCTTTACTGTACGTTGGTGGCGGTGCGATCGCAGCGAATGCCCACGCCCAAATTGCCGAGTTTGCCGAGCGTTTTCAGTTACCCGTCACCACCACGTTAATGGGGATCGGTGCTTTTGATGAACATCATCCCCTCTCAGTGGGAATGTTAGGAATGCACGGCACTGCCTACGCTAATTTTGCCGTGACCGAGTGTGATTTATTAATTGCCGTCGGCGCTCGTTTTGATGACCGAGTAACCGGGAAATTGGACGAATTCGCCTCGAAAGCTAAGGTAATCCATGTGGATATAGACCCCGCCGAAGTGGGCAAAAATCGCGCCCCTGACGTGCCGATTGTCGGGGATGTGCGGGTAGTTTTAGAACAAATACTCCAAAAAGCCAGAGAATTTGATTATCCCACTAATTCCGATCGCACCCAAGCTTGGTTAGCCAAGATTGAGCGCTGGCGACAAGATTATCCCCTGCAAGTACCTCGACCGGAAGGCAGACTTTCCCCCCAAGAAGTGATCGTTGAGGTGGGTCGTCAAGCACCCCACGCCTACTATACCACCGATGTGGGCCAGCATCAGATGTGGGCGGCCCAATTCCTCAAAAATGGACCCCGACGTTGGATTTCTAGCGCGGGATTGGGGACGATGGGTTTTGGTTTACCCGCTGCTATGGGGGCCAAGGTGGCCATTCCCGATGAGGAGGTCATTTGTATTAGTGGTGATTCCAGTTTCCAAATGAATCTACAGGAATTAGGCACCCTAAGTCAATTTAATATTCATGCCAAGACGATTATTATTAATAATGGTTGGCAGGGTATGGTACGTCAATGGCAAGAAGCTTTCTATGGGCAACGTTATTCTAATTCCAATATGGAAGTGGGAATGCCAGATGTGGAACTGTTAGCCCAAGCTTACGGCATTAAAGGGATTACTATTCGCCATCGAGAGGAATTAGCCGCAAAAATTGCCGAAATGTTGGCCCATGAAGGTCCAGTTTTGGTCAATGCGATCGTGACTAAAGACGAAAATTGTTATCCCATGGTCGCCCCTGGCCAAAGTAATGCCCGTATGATTGGTTTACCGAAAATTGTCACCAAGGGTTGTGAAATGCTCGATTGTCCCAGTTGTGGCGCGGTTAACAGTTGGAATAATAAATTCTGTCCTGAATGTGGGGCGAAATTGTAGCCGAAAATTGTTAATTAATTAACCAGCCTCCGTTAAGTATAACGGAGGTTTTTGGCTTTTTCTCTACTATTTAAACATCATAGAAATTGTCAAACAGAAGCAATGGCAGCCCTAGAAAAAGCTTTAGAAAAAGAAGCGCAAAACTCGATCGCCACCGTGATTAAATTAGCAATATCTCAGTGACACTAAATCCGTTTTTAATCCTGTGATTAACTGCCGATCTAACTTTAAAAACCCATTTATGGATTGTTTCCCCCCTATCCCCTATCCCCTATCCCCTATCCCCCATCCCCCATCCCTTCTCTCCTATACTTTTTAAACAGGATTTAGTATGACAAAGACAAGAGGCTGAAATCAACACCATGGACGACAATGAGAAGGACAACCTAAAATCTTTTCGCTAATTTTGCCATAGACTGCACCCTTTGCTTCTAAAATGGGCTATTGCGGCTAGACCCGAATATTGGTCTAGCATTTGCCCGTAGACTGAAAAAAGCACGTTATAAAGATTATGGCCAAAGTTCTGGTATCCGATTCGATCGATCCGGTAGGAGTAGAAATTCTGTCACAGGTTGCCCAAGTGGACGTGAAAACAGGACTATCCGCCGAGGAAATCATTCAAATTATCCCCGAATACGACGCACTGATGCTCCGTTCCAGTACCCGCGTCACCAAAGAAATCGTCGAAGCGGGCAGCAAACTGCAAATTATCGGCCGCGCAGGGGTAGGAGTCGATAATATCGATGTTCCCGCGGCCACTCGTCAGGGTATTATTGTCGTTAACTCTCCCGAAGGTAACACGATCGCCGCTGCCGAACACGCCTTGGCCATGATGTTATCCCTCTCCCGTCATATTCCTGATGCCAATCAGTCGGTAAAAGCGAATAAATGGGAAAGAAATCGCTTTATCGGCACAGAAGTTTATAAAAAGAACCTAGGAGTCGTTGGTTTAGGTAAAATTGGCTCCCACGTCGCCGCCGTTGCCAGATCCCTAGGCATGAAAATTCTCGCCTACGATCCCTTTATTTCCAAAGAACGCGCCGATCAACTCGGTTGCACCCTGGTGGATCTGGAACTACTCTTTGCCGAGTCCGATTTTATCACCCTCCACGTCCCGAAAACTCCCGAAACCCAGCATCTCATCGGTCGGGAAACCATCGCTAAGATGAAACCCACAGTCCGCATCATTAACTGTTCCAGAGGCGGCATTATCGACGAGTTGGCTTTAATTGAAGCCCTCGAATCCGGTAGAATCGCTGGGGCAGCCTTGGACGTATTTGAACAGGAACCTTTAGGCGAATCTAGATTAAGAGAATTATCTAACGTCATCCTCACTCCCCACCTAGGCGCATCGACTACGGAAGCACAGGTTAATGTGGCTATTGATGTGGCCGAACAAATTCGCGATGTCCTCCTCGGTTTGCCAGCGCGTTCGGCCGTTAATATCCCCGGACTAACTCCTGATGTTATGGAAAAACTGCGCCCTTACCTGCAATTAGCGGAAACTATGGGGAATCTCGTCAGTCAGTTGGCAGGAGGTCGCTGTGACTCGTTAAATGTCCGTTTACAGGGAGAATTGGCCACTAAAGACAGTCAACCTCTGGTGGTAGCGGCAATTAAGGGTTTACTTTCCCAAGCCCTCCGGGAACGGGTAAACTATGTTAACGCGGCGATCGAAGCTAAGGAACGCGGTATCCGGGTAATCGAAACCCGGGATGCTTCCACCCGCGACTATTCGGGATCGATTCATTTGGAAGCTAATGGTTCTATGGGGACCCATTCCGTTACCGGAGCGCTGTTAAGTACGGGAGAAATCCGCATTACTGACCTCGATGAGTTCCCCATTAACGTGCCACCGAGTAATCATATGTTATTCACCCTTCACCAAGATATGCCCGGTATTATCGGCAAAATTGGCGCACTTTTAGGCAGTTTTAATGTCAATATCGCCAGTATGCAGGTAGGACGCAAAATTATTCGCGGTGACGCAGTTATGGCCCTGAGTCTCGATGATCCTTTACCAGAAGGTCTTCTCTCGGAAATTACTAAAGTCCCCGGTATCCGTGATGCTTACACGGTAAAACTCTAGATTAAATCAGTTATCAGTAAACAGTAATCAGTAAACAGTAATAAGTGAAAAGAAAGCTCCGAACTTGCCACTTAATACTGTTGACTGAAAACTCAAATTTGATAACTGATCCCTGATCACGGATAACTGAATATATGTCTAATAGTTGGTGGGAAATTACGGTTTTGTGCGAACCTAGTCTCGAAGAAACGGTTTTCTGGAGACTGGAAAATTTTGGCTGTTCGGGAACGGCCACGGCTAAAAAACAATCCTCTTTAGAGATTAAGGCCTATATACCAGAAATTAAAGCGCAATTGCCCGATTTAGAGGCACTAAGCCTCTGGTTAAAGCAGGATGCTTTGATTTTAGGTTTTCCTGAACCTGTCACCAATTGGCAGTTAATAGACGAGGAAGACTGGGCCAGCAGTTGGAAACAACATTGGCAAATTAGCGAGATCGGCGATCGCTTTTTGATCTGTCCTGCTTGGTTAAATCCCCCCGAAAATAACCAGAGATTGGTGATTAAAATTGACCCCGGTTCCGCTTTTGGCACGGGAACGCACCCCACCACCCAATTATGTCTAGAATCCCTAGAAATGCGTTTAAGTAGCAATCCAGAGAATAAAATTATCGCTGATATCGGTTGTGGTTCTGGCATACTGGCGATCGGAGCGATTTTATTAGGAGCCAAAAAAGTTTATGCTGTTGATACAGATCCGCTGGCGGTGAACGCGACGCACAGTAATCGCCATCTCAACCGAATTAACCCCGAAAATTTAGCTATTAATCAGGGTAGTGTCGAGGAGTTATTAGAATTAATTCCCGATGGTGTCGATGGCATCGTTTGTAATATTTTAGCCGAGACAATTATCGCTTTAATGCCCGAAATCACCCGTCTGGCAAAACCCACCACTTGGGGAATTTTAAGCGGCATCCTCGTCACCCAAGCACAAGCAGTTACAGATATTTTAGAACCCCAAGGCTGGACAGTGGCTGCCCTGTGGAAACGTCAAGAATGGTGTTGTCTGCAAATTCGTCGCACTGTGGACTAATAGACATCTCCAATAATCAAGATTTTAGCCCAGTAGATCAGGCTTCTAGCCTGATTTCTGGAGATGTCTCCTGAATACTGACTCCTGTTGTCTGAACGAGTACGGAGGGAGTCGAACCCCCGACACCCAGGACCGGAACCTGGTGCTCTATCCTCTGAGCTACGTACCCACAATAAAATACTATTATATTATACCACTAGCCGATGCAGTAGATCAGAAATTCCTATGACTAGCGATCGCCCTTTAAAACTACTGATCAGTAACGATGACGGCATTTCCGCCCTAGGAGTCCGCACCCTCGCTAACACCCTCGCTACTGCGGGCCATCAAGTCACCGTAGTTTGTCCCGACGGCGAGCGCTCTGCTACCGGTCATGGCTTAACCTTACACCATCCCATCCGGGCCGAACAGGTGGAAGGAATTTTTCATCCCGATGTGATTGCTTGGTCCTGCTCGGGAACTCCCGCCGATTCGGTGAAATTTGCCCTTAGTGCCGTCCTGAAAGAGCGTCCCGATTTAGTTTTAGCTGGCATTAACCACGGGTCTAATCTCGGCACCGATATCCTCTATTCTGGCACGGTTTCCGCAGCCCTGGAGGGCTTAATCGAGGGTATTCCCAGTATTGCTTTTAGTCTGGCTAGTTTTAAAGCCTGTGATTTCCAACCGGCCGCCGATTTTGCCCTCACTTTAGCCAGGAAAGTTGCCCTTAACCCTTTTCCTATTCCCACTTTACTCAATGTTAACGTCCCGCCGGTTAGTAGTGGCGAAATCAAGGGGGTGAAAATCACTAGGCAAGGATTGCGACGCTACGAAGAAACCTTCGAGAAAAGACTGGATCCTAGAGGTAAAAGTTATTACTGGTTAATTGGGGAAGTAGTGGAAGATATCGAACAACCGGACTATACCCATTTACCCCCAGAAGTGCCTACGGATGTGCGCGCTATTGGCGAGAATTTTATCACCATCACGCCCCTACAATACAATTTAACTGATGTGCAGGGTTTTCAACATTTGCACCGGAATTCTTGGTTTGATTGAGGATCATCGAAAATTTTGGGTCTGAAACCCCGTCGTTCTACGACGGCTTTACTGTTAAATATTAGCGCATTTACCAAATATATGCTAAAATGTGAGACATGGAAAAAGCCTATTCGTTTCGATTTTACCCCACACCAGAACAAGAGTCGCTATTGCGGCGCACTTTGGGCTGTGTAAGATTAGTTTACAATAAAGCTCTCCATGTCAGAACACAAGCATGGTACGAAAAGCAAGAAAGAGTAGGATATACTGA
>NZ_JADBSA010000015.1:0-6690 GCF_020246945.1 Microcystis sp. M113S1
AGATAATAATGCCATCCTCACCGTCACAGTTGATAACCCCAATCCGCAACCAATTACCTTCAATTATACCACTGCACCGATTAATGCTACCGCCGATGTAGATTACACTAGCAAAACCGGAACTATCACCATTGCACCTAATACTTCCACCGCTACTATTAGCATTCCCATCCTCAATGATAACCTCAATGAACCTGATGAAGCTTTTACAGTAACCCTGTCAAATCCAGTTAATGCTACCATTAACCCCGAAGGAGGAATAGGAGAAGTTATCATTACTGATACTTGGCAAAGCAGTCTCACTCGCACCCTACCCAATAATGTGGAAAACCTCAGACTAATTGGGACTAATAATATTAATGGTACAGGTAACGCTGGTAACAATAATATCACCGGAAATAGTGGCATTAATCAAATTAATGGTGCTAATGGTGCTGATATTCTAACTGGTGGTGCAGGTGCAGATACTTTTATCTTCCAATTTGGACAATCTACCATATCAACAAGCGATCGTATCACCGATTTTGCCATCAATAGTGATAAAATTGACTTATTAACTCAAGGTGGAAACGCCATGAATGCGCCTAGTAGTTTCAGTCGCGCTGCTAATAGCACTGTCACCACTTTACAGAATTTAGTCAATCAGGTATTTACTGATGCCAATGGAGCGATTACAGGTAATCAAGGATTAGGGGTTAATAGTGCTGCCTTAGTGCAGGTAACAACCGGTGCGATAGCTGGAACTTACCTCGTTATTAATGATAGCACGGCTGGCTTCCAATCCAGCAATGATTTATTAGTAAATATCACTGGATTTACTGGCACTTTACCAGCTTTAGGGAACATTCCGGTGGGTAATTTCTTTGTTTAAGTGTCTAAGCTCTCCTTCTAAGTCACCTAGAAAAAGGGTTTCTTCAAGAAACTATTTAGAAACCCGTTTTCTTTCTATTTAGAAACCCGTTTTCTGTCCGTTAGGCAGCTATCAATTCCGTCAAAAAACCAAAATTAACAAGCCGCCGTAACGCACCAACTCTATTATTAAATCGGTGCGTTACGCTATCGCGCTTCATACCCTACGATATATATAAAATAAAATTTGCTGTAGATTTGGACTAGACAACCGATGAATACACAACTATCAACTCCCAATACTAATCAATCTATCCCCGTAGAAATAATTGCTTCCCGTAACTTCATTGATTGGTTAGAGTCTCAGCAGATTAGTCTGGCTTTTACTACCTATCAAAGTTCTCGACTGATGTTTTTAGGAGTTAACCCTCAAAGGGGGATGTCGGGATTTGAGCGGATATTTGACCGCGCCATGGGTTTATATGCTACCCCAGAAAGGATTTATCTTAGTTCCCGCTATCAAATCTGGCAACTAGATAATGTGCTATTATCCGAACAGCTTTATGATGGTTACGATAAACTTTATATCCCCCGCATTAGTTATACTACTGGGGATTTAGATATTCACGATTTGGCAATAGAAAATCTATCTGAAAGAATTATATTTATCAGTACCATGTTAAATTGTCTGGCAACAGTCAGCGATCGCCATAGTTGTATTCCCCTATGGAAACCATCGTTTATTTCCGCTTTAGTCAATGAAGATCGTTGTCATCTCAATGGTTTAGCTTTGGTAGATGGGAAGGCGCGTTATGTTACCGCTTGTAGTCAATCAGATGTGGTGGATGGGTGGAGAGATAGAAGACAAACTGGCGGTTGTGTCATTGATATTCAGTCTAATGAAGTGATTGCTACTGGTTTATCTATGCCTCATTCTCCCCGATTTTATCAGGGTAAGTTATGGTTATTAAATGCGGGTACGGGTTACTTTGGTTATATTGATCAAGACAAAGGCATTTTTGAGCCTGTTACTTTTTGTCCTGGTTTTCTGCGTGGTTTAGCATTTGTCGGAAATTATGCCATTGTTGGATTATCTAAAAGTCGTGGGGGAGATAAGACTTTTTCGGGGTTAATCTTAGATGATAATTTAATGGCTAAAGAAGCAGAACCTCGCTGTGGTCTGCTAATTATTGATTTGAAAACAGGTGAAGTTATTCACTGGATACGCTTAGAAGGTGAAGTTACCGAACTTTATGATATACAAATCTTAGAAGGAGTTAAACGTCCCCAAGCTTTAGGATTTCAAAATGATGACATCAGTAAAATTATTACTCTCGATCCTATTTCTCCTTTAGTTGGAGGAAATATAGCAAATAATCAGCTTGATACTTCGCCAGCAGATACCCTTTATCAGCAAGCATACACCTTGCAAAAACAGGTTAAGCTTGAAGAAGCGATCGCTCTCTATCAACAATTAATTAATCAATCTCCCCAATATGCACCTGCTTGGCATCAGTTGGGGGTGATCATGGATAGTTTAGGACAAATTAATCAAGCTATTTTGGCTTATAAGCAAGCTTTATTGATTAATCCTAATTATGCAGAAGCTCACAATAATTTAGGAATAATAGCAGTTAGCAAGGGAAATTTAGACGAGGCGATTATTTGCTTTAACAAAGCCATTTGTGGCAATCAAAACTATGCTTTTGCTGATAATAATTTAGGTTTAGTCTTACAAATGCAGGATAAGTTAGGGGATGCCGGGGTCAAGTTTCAAGAAGCAATCAGGAAAAAACCTAATTATTCAGAAGCACACTTTAATTTAGGCAATGTGTTACAACTACAGGGAAAGACTGAAGAAGCGATCGCTTATTTTCAAGCAGCAATTAAGCTTAATCCTAAATACATTAAAGCTTATAATAGTTTGGCTTTAGCTTTAGGAAGACAGGACAAAGTAGAAGCAGCTATGAGCGTATTTAAGCAAGCTTTAGCCATTCAACCTAATTCATTAGAGGCTTTTGCTTGCTTATTTTCTATGAAGGAAATGACTTGTAATTGGAACACAAGAGAAGCTGATTTAATCCAACTTTGGCAATTAACCGAAAAACAGTTACAAGAGGGAAAATCTACCGCAGTAACTCCCTTTGATACCTTATATAAACCTTGGTCTGCTAGTCAACAGTTGAAAGTAGCTTGTAACTATGCTCAAGAGGTTAAAAGACAATTAGCCTTAGGGACTAAATCCCTCAACTTTAACCATTCCCGCACCCGATCTGGACGATTAAAAATAGGTTATTTATGCCATGATTTTCGTAACCATCCCACCAGTCATTTGATGCAAAGTGTCTTTGGTTTACATGATCGCAATAACTTTGAAATAATTGCCTATTCCTATGGTCCTGATGATGGTAGTGAATATCGTCGTCGCATTGCTAATGATTGCGATCGCTTTTATGATATTGCTACTTTATCAATTACGGAATCTGCACAACGGATTTTTAATGATGGGGTGCATATTTTAGTTGATTTGATGGGGTATATTGATAAGGCGCGGACGCAAATATTGGCTTTAAAACCTGCACCGATTCAAGTTAATTATTTGGTTTATCCGGGGACAATGGGAGCAGATTTTATCGACTATATTATTAGTGATGCCATAGTTACCCCACCGGAATCTGCTGATAATTTTACTGAAAAATTAGTAATTTTACCGGATAGTTATCAGGCTAATGATTATCAACAAATTATATCATCTAAACCTGTTACTCGTTCCCAGTATGGTCTTCCTGAATCGGGTTTTGTCTTTTGTTGTTTCAACCATACCTATAAAATTGAGCCGCAAATATTCACTGTATGGATGCAAATTTTGGCTAATGTTCCCGGTAGTGTGTTATGGTTATTTTCGAGAGTAGCTGAAGCTGAAGCAAATCTACGTCGGGAAGCACAAGCGCGAGGAATTGAGGGTGATCGCTTAATTTTTGCCCATCTCGAACCTAAGCCGGAACATTTGGCGCGACATCAACTAGCTGATTTATTTCTTGATACTTTATACTATAATGCTCATACTACTGGGAGTGATGCTTTATGGGCAGGTTTACCGATTATAACTTGTCCAGGTACAACTTTTCCTTCCCGTGTTGGTGCTAGTTTACTGACAGCTATTGGCCTACCTGAATTAATTACTAAGAATTTAGAGGAGTATAAAAATTTAGCGATTAATTTAGCAAAATCTCCTGATAAATTGCAGGAAATTAAACAGAAACTAGCACAAAATCGTCTTACTTATCCGTTATTTGATACCCTTCGTTTTACCCGCAATTTAGAAAAAGCTTATAGGACAATTTGGGATATTTATGCTGCGGGAAAATCACCAGAGATGATCAGGATAGCCAATTGATCACTGGAATTATCAGGGTAAGCGCATCTTAACAATCCTTGACAAAATCAACTTTATCCCTCCCAGTTTTCACGGTACTTGGCAAGAAAAATCAGAAAAAGTATCGGTGTTTTTTTGAGGAATTAAAGCTTATTTTCATAGATTAAATTTACTTGACAAAATGACTTATATGTGTTAGTAAATTAAGTCCTAAAATTGAATTACCTTGCTCATTTAACAGAGGACTATAACAAGCAATAACGCCCTGTTCCGGTACAATTGATAATAACGCCCCACTGACTCCCGATTTAGTGGGAAAACCCACCTCAAGGGCGAATTGTTGGGAAGCTTCGTAGAGTCCACAATTAGTCATAATTTCTAGAATAATTTCACCAAAAGGAGCAGCTAAAATCAACTTACCTAAATTAGCAAGATCGGCAATTTTTCCAGATAAACAACAGATTCGATTGTAGGTTTCTAGGGCTAAATAACGATGACTAATATAACCATTTTTTTCTAATTCTAAGCTTAAAGCTTGATTGTGTGCCTTAGGATAGGAGTGAACAGACTCAAGCACAGAGTGATCGAGAAATAATTGACAATTACCCATTTCATTTAACCATAAAAGCAAATTTTCACAGCGAGATTCTGGCGTTTCTCCTGCTAATAAATCCGTCAAGGCGATCGCACCACTGTTAATCATAGGATTACGGGGAAAACCGCGATCCTCTTGCAGTTGAGTTAAGGAATTAAAAGGATAACTAGAAGCTTCTTTTCCCACGCGACGAAAAACAGCATCTTCCCCTAAATGAGTTAAAAGATATAATAACAAAAAAGGTTTAATCACACTCATCAAAGGAAAAGTTACAGTTTCATCTCCCCAAGACAAAATCTCCCCCTCAAGACAGTGAATCTGGAGAGCGAAAACCTCGGTATTAACTTGGTTCAAAACCGGTATATAATAGGGAGTCTGACCCTTCATATCCGATAAATGCACTTCCCCGACCCAAGCTTGTATATCTTCCACCCTTAATCTAGCTAATCGGTTCATTTTTTTTAATCCATGTACTCAGTCAAAGAAGCAGAATCTATAATTTTAACTCAAATTCAACCCCGACAAGAAACAGAAAAAGTTTCTCTAGAGGCAGCTTTTGGGCGCATTTTAGCCGAAGATATCAGCAGTGATTTAGACTTTCCCTATTGGGATAATTCTGCTATGGATGGCTATGCTGTCCGCTACGAAGATGTCAAAGACACTAATCCAGAAAATCCCGTTACTTTAAAGATTATCGCCGAAATTCCCGCCGGCAAAGTCCCCGAAAAAATTATTCAACCCGGAGAAACAGCCCGAATATTTACAGGAGCAATGTTACCCGCCGGCAGTGATACGATTATTATGCAGGAAAATACTGACAAAAAAGGCGAGCGAGTGGCGATTCTTATCCCTCCCGAAAAAATAGGTCTTTTCGTGCGTCAACGCGGCACATTCTATCGAGCGGGAAATACCTTATTAAAAGCTGGTATTGCCCTTAATTCCCCAGAAATAGCGGTTTTAGCCACGGCACAAGCTACCGAATTAACAGTGTTTTCCCGTCCCCAAGTGGCAATTTTCTCCACGGGAGATGAATTAATTAATCCCGATGAAACCCTCCAAAAAGGTCAAATTATTGACTCGAATCGCTACGCTTTAACCGCATTTGTAGCCAGTTTAGGGGCAATTCCCAGACCCTTAGGTATAATCAAAGATAATCCCGATCTTCTCAGAGAAACGATCAGAAAAGCCATTAATTCTAGTGCTATCGTCCTTTCCACCGGCGGTGTTTCCGTAGGAGATTACGATTATATCGAGGGAATTTTAGGGGAATTAGGGGGAAAAATTCTGATTGGCAGCGTTGCTATTCAACCGGGTAAACCCCTAACCTTTGCTACTTTTCCTAACGGTTGTATTTACTTTGGTATCCCCGGTAATCCCGTCTCTGCTTTAGTTTGCTGTTGGCGCTTCGTGCAAATGGCCATTAAAAAATTATCGGGATTGACAGAATATCAGAACAAATTTCTGCGAGTTGTCACCCGCGATACTCTCAAATCTAAGGGACAAAGAGAAGTTTATCTCTGGGGAAAAATAGAAATTATCGAGGGAGTTTATCAATTTCAACTCGCTTCCGGACAACACAATTCGGCTAATTTAATTAATTTAGCGGGTACTAATGCTTTAGCCATAATTCCCCAGGGTAAAACTACTATACAAGCGGGAGAAACAGTAGAAGTTTTGACTGGACTTCCCCTTTGAGAGCCAGTTTCAGATTTATTCAGCAAACCCTAATTAGGGTCTGCTGAAAAAGTTTTTCGGTGGGGGTTGGGGGTTGGGGGTTGGGGGTTGGGGGTTGGGGGTTGGGGTGTGGGGTGTGGGGTGTGGGGTTTTACCCATTTTCAGGTGGTCAATTACCTAATTTTCAGGGAAAAAG
>NZ_JADBSA010000150.1:0-5641 GCF_020246945.1 Microcystis sp. M113S1
CAAGTTTTCCTTTTAAAGTTTCCCAGAGAATATCAATAATTTTTTCGGTTTGTTTTCTTCCTTGATTTAACAGGTTTAAATCCGTAGGATAACTAATATCTGCCGGGGCACAACTTGCATCTAAAATTAATTTGCCTCGATTTTCGGGTTGACTTTGGCTTTCACTTTCTAACTTTTTTGCGGTGTTTTCTTCTCCCTTTATTTATCTCGCATTTTTGACCATAAAGCGATTCACTTTATTAATTAGGGTCTGCTGAAAAAGTTTTTCGGTGGGGGTTGGGGGTTGGGGGATGGGGGATGGGGGATGGGGGATGGGGGATGGGTTTTACCGATTTTCAGGTGGTCAACTACCTAATTTTCAGGGAAAATTAAGGTACTTTTTCTCTGAAAATTAGCTAATTGACCAGATGAGAATCGGTAAAAACCTACACCCCACACCCCACACCCCACACCCCACACCCTGTCCCCACAAGAAACTTTTTGCCGCAAACCCTAGTTAAAAGGTATAGGAAAGTGGCAAGTGGGAAGAGAGAGTTTGCCTTTAAAAATCCCAAGTTAGTAGATTTACAAAAATGGGATGCAGCCGCTAAAAAACTAACTGGGAGAAGATTGTTTACTTGATCTTACCTTGAGATTCACATTGAAAACCTTCATCGTGCCAAGCTTCTAAATCAACGGAATTTAAGGGAATGACTTGCCAACAGGGGGGATAGATTAATTGTCCCACAAAAGCCCAAATTATACTTCTAGTCACATCTAACCCAGTTTTTAGCTTTGATTCGTTATTACCCGGGATACCAATTTCTCGGACTGCATCGATTTCTACTGCTATACCATGGGATTGCAAGTGAATTTCTGCTAACCATTTAGCGCGGGGTAAATGAGTAGGAGAGGTGACAACTTTTACTTTATGTACTCCCCATTGTTTTAAAATTGGCACGGCAAAGAAAAAATTGCCGAAGGTAGAATCAGCACACTTTTCTAACCAGACGTTAGTTTTTGGCGCTTTTGCCCGTTCAAATAGTAATAAAATACAGGGGTCTTTCGAGCCTTGGGAAATTAAAATCGGTATATCGGGGTATTGCTGGGCTAGATTGGCTACATAAATTTCCCGACGAATGCTGCCCCCCAAAACTAAGATGGCATCAATGGGTTTTTGTTGATTAATTGGCCAGCGGATGGCTAAATTAATCGCTAAATTAAGGATAATAAACCCAAAAACCAGAATCGGAGTTATTTTTAGCCATCTTTGCCAATGCCGGTGTTTACGGGCAACATTTTTCGTTTTTTTCGCCATTGTTAGAGACGGTGTAACAATTGTGCTTTGATAATTTTTTCTGCGGGGTTGAGTTTGACTAATTGTGAACCTGTCCCGTCTTTACCCGTAACTGTCACAGTCTCTACCTCTAAGGGTAGTTTTCGATTCTGATTGGTACTTAATAACACTATACTCCCCTCCTGCGCCGCTACCATGGCCGCTAAACTATCCTGTTTGTTAACGAATTGTAAAGCGGGTGAACCAAGATCGCCTAATTGTGATAGACGTAAATTCTCGATCGCCAGTCTTTTCCCGTAACCTAATCCCGAAATCAGCAGCAGATTTTCCCGATGAGGGAGAGAAACACAACCAGCTAGATTTTCCCCGTAGCGCAATCGCAAAATTGCTAAACCCTGGGCAGATTTACCCATAATTGGCAATAATTCCTCGCGCACGGGATAACGCAACACCCGACCGCTACTGGTGGCGATCGCTAAGTCCAGGCCCTCGTGAGTAAAAATAGCGCCATATAGGCGATCGTCTTCTTTCAATTTCATGAGGGACAAACCCCGACTACCAACCCCCTCTAATTCATCGATTGAAAGCCGCTTTATTCGCCCCTGTTGACTCAGTAAAAGCAATTCTTGATTTTTTTGAGGTTCCGTCAAGAAAAATTGATTTAACACGGCTTCTGAATCTTTTTGGGCGGTTTTGGTCAGCAGACGGTCGATTAACACCGGTTGATTGTCTTTTGGAGGAACTTCCCGGGTAGCAATCGGGTAAGCTTTAGCATTATCGAGGATAACTAGGAAATTTTCCCGTTTTTCGATCGCCTGTTGATAGATAATTAAACCCCGGTCCGGGACTCGCTCTTCTGGTGTCGTCCAACTAATTTTATCTTCGGCATCAAGCAATAAAATCGCATTTTCTGGGGGTTCTTGGGGCGTAAATAGGCTTAAACTCGGTGTATTCTCACTCTCAGACTTTTTCTTAACTTTATTCTCCTGTTTATTCCCTTCTGACTTGAAAGAGGGTGTGGGGTGTGGGGTGTGGGGTGTAGGGAAGGAAACCTCTTTCATCTGTGGGGGTGAAAATTTTTTCATCGGGACTGACTCCTGCTTTTTAACCACAGAATCCTGTTTCTTCCCTGCTGCCTGCTCCTTTGTCCCCGCTCCCTTCTGACTGCTCCCTGCTCCCGACTTCCCAGTGCGAATTTTTGTCCGTCTGCTATCGGCGAATTTTTTCTTTAAAGAGCGCAATTCTTTTTTCAGAGACTTGAGAAACTCCTGACGGTTATGGAGGAGAGTTTCCAACTGTTGAATTTTTGTTTGTAATTCCGTCGCTTCCGTCTCTAATTTTTGTCTTTCCAAACCGGTTAGACGACGTAGGGGCATAGCCAAGATAGAATCAGCTTGAGCGTCACTAATGCCCAATTCTGCCTGAAAACGGTACTTAGCCGTCGTCCCATCGGGAGCATTTTTGAGAATATCCACCACTCGATCGATATTCTGCAAAGCTAATAATAAACCCTCGACTAAGTGTAAGCGATCGCTGGCCTGTTGCAACTCATCGCCATACTGACGGGTGAGAGTTGTTTCTCGAAAGCGCAAGAATTCCTGTAAAACTTGTTTTAAAGATAACTGCCGGGGTTGATTATCGACCAAAGCGAGGATAATCGCCCCAAAATTAGTCTGTAGGGCCGTTTGTTGGTATAAAGCCGCCAAAACCTGCTGCGGTTGACTTTCCCGCTTTAATTCAATCACCACCCGAATGCCTTCGCGATTGCTTTCATCGCGGATATCGGCAATTCCCTCCAATTTCCCTAAATTGACTAATTCGGCGATTTTTTCAATCCATGCCGCCTTATTCACCTGAAAAGGCAACTCAGTAACCACAATTGCCGTCCTTTCCCTTCGGCGCTTGCCCTCAATGATAATTGTTTCAGTTTTCGCCACTCCGCGCACGGGAATAATCCCCCTACCAGTGCGATAAGCCTCGCGAATGCCGGTATCATCTAAAATCTCGCCTCCCGTGGGAAAATCGGGACCGGGGATAATTTCTACTAACTTTTCCTCGCTTAAATCGGGATTATCAATCAAAGCGATTAAACCTTCCACCACTTCCCCTAAATTATGGGGAGGAATATTAGTCGCCATCCCCACCGCAATACCTGAACAACCATTAAGAATGAGTATCGGTAACTGAGCGGGTAAAACAACGGGTTCCTGTTGAGAATTATCAAAATTACTGTTGAAATTAACGATAGCTTCGCTAATTCCCCCCAAAACCGCCTGATCACCGATGCCGGCCAAACGGGTTTCTGTATAACGCATGGCTGCTGGGGGGTCGTTATCGATCGAACCAAAGTTACCATGGCCCGATAAAAGTGGGTAACGACTGGAAAAATCCTGTACCATACGAACCAGTGCCTCGTACACTGACTGATCGCCATGGGGATGATATTTACCCAAGACATCCCCCACCACCCGCGCACATTTGCGAAAAGGGCGATCGGGGGTTAAACCCAGTTCGTGCATAGCGTATAATATGCGACGATGTACTGGTTTTAAGCCATCCCGTACATCCGGCAACGCTCGCCCCACGATCACACTCATGGCATATTCTAGATAGGAGCGTTCCATCTCTTGGTGTAAAGCCGTGGGTATAATTTGACCACTAGCTAAGAAATCCAGTTGTTTGGCCATGAGTCTCTCGTTTTCAATCTGTCTAGCTGTGAATCATAAGGCATTTTGCCCGTTTTGACCTTGTTTATCCCTGAGCATCCCTATGACGACTGTTTTGATTGTAGAAGACGACCCGATTAATTTTCGCGTTTTTGCCAAAATTTTGACCAAACGAGGTGGTCTAGAGGTTAAAGGGACTGAAGACGTGGAGGAAGTGCTTCGTATTGCTCGGGACAAGGAAGCGGACGTGATCTTAATGGATGTCTCCCTCTCCCATAGTGTCTATGAAGGGAAAGCGGTAGATGGTATTAAAATCAGCCAAATTCTCAAAGCTAACCCCGAAACCGCCGATTTACCTGTTATTCTCGTCACCGCTCACGCTATGGAGGGCGATCGAGAGAATTTTCTCAAGCAGAGTCAGGCCGATGGTTATATTTCTAAACCCGTGGTTGATCACCAAGCTTTTGTTGATCAAATTTTGGCGATCGTTGATCGGGAGTCGGTGTAAGCTTTGAGTCTTCTTTTGTTAGTATATCAGTATTGATCTAGACCGGTGGCTTTGAGTTTACCCCCAACAGCTATCTCCCTAATCCTCAACTCTGCCATAGATGGCGTAGGCTCGATCGAGCGACCAGGCCCACATCTGATCCCCTAGGGAAAAATGCCACCATTCCCCCTTATGTTGACTAAATCCCGCCTCCTCCATCACTTTAGCCAATAAAACTCGTTTTTGATGATAACTCTGTTCTCGCGGGCTTTTTGCGGGGATATAATAATCGGGATGCGATCGCTCTCCGATCTCATCGATTTCTCCCCCCATGTCGATGGCTTGTCCCTTCTCGTCAACTAGGGTAATATCGATCGCCGCTCCGGTACTATGGGGAGGCGGGGTGGCGGCATTATCGCTGGGAACCGCCCAAATAGTGTAAACTTCTGTTAAAATCCCTTGACTTTCTGCCTCCGATAGTTTCTCTTTGGCTAATCCTCTTGTGTCTAGGAGAGTCTGAAAAGTATAATCGACCATAAATTGTTGCACTTCCACTGGTCGATAGGCATCAAAAATCAAAATTTGCCAACCGGGTTGATAGACTTGCAGACGGTTTTGAGCCTCAATCAGAGCATTTAACACCCCTTGTCGCAAAAAATAGGGAGATTTACCCCGATAATTAGCCCCTAATTTCTCGTAAGCATGGGGAGAAGGTATAACAAACTTATCTGCGGGTATAGGTACTAGGGGTTCCCCGCATTCACGAATAGGAATTTTTTGGTAGGGTTTCATCGCGTCGTCGGGAAACAGTAATTTTATTGATTGTCAACTCGATCGCCAGTTTACCGGAAAGACTAGATAGGGTCTGCTGAAAAAGTTTTTCGGTGGGGGTAGGGGGTTGGGGGTTGGGGGTGGGGGGTTGGGGTGTGGGGTGTGGGGTTTTACCCATTTTCAGGTGGTCAATTACCTAATTTTCAGGGAAAAAGTCCCTGAATTTTCCCCCCAATAACTCCAAGGGGCGGCACTTTTTGAGGGAAAAAAAGTCTAAAAACCTTGTTGGATAAGGTTTTTAGATTTATTCAGCAAAGACTAGATAGGGGAAATGCGGCCGGGAAAATCCAGGGACGTTTACGGGTAAATTGATACTCCCATCGCTAAAAGCGAGGGATTCTTGGTTCATCGAGTTTCCTTGATCTGGCAGGACGTATCCAA
>NZ_JADBSA010000151.1:0-9248 GCF_020246945.1 Microcystis sp. M113S1
TCAGGGGGAAAATTCAGGTACTTTTTCCCTGAAAATTAGGTAGTTGACCACCTGAAAATCGGTAAAACCCATCCCCCATCCCCCATCCCCCAACCCCCAACCCCCAACCCCCACCGAAAAACTTTTTCAGCAGACCCTAAATAAGTCGGTATATAGTTCTGCTCGCTGTCTATGCACTGGAGAAATCCCTCTGGCATTTCTCCAGTGCGGAATGTAGGCTAAAAATTGGCCCGGTCAGGAAATCTTGATGTTAAATTCGCCAAAAATTGCGCTAAGATCGGCTTAATAGAACAGGAAAGGCGATCGAGTGGGATAACCGATCCTGTGGTTTTAGAAGGTGACTGTATAATTGTTAAAGTGTCAATAGATCAATTCCAGAGGAATCATGAGCAATATCCAAGATAAAATTCAAGAAGAGCTAGAAAATGCCAGAGCCGTGTGTAGCACGGAAGGTGCCACCTCTGGTGAATGTGCCGCCGCTTGGGATGCGGTGGAAGAATTACAAGCAGAAGCAGCCCACCAACGTCAAGACCACCCCCAAAAAACCTACTTCGAAAAGTATTGTGATTCTAATCCCGATGCCGCCGAGTGTCGCGTTTATGAAGATTAATGTAGTCCGGCAGCGGTTTTTTCTCTCCTCACAGTAGAATCCTAGCTTTAGGGCGATCTTAAATATAAAAAGATCGCCCCTCGTTTTGTGGTTTGTTGGTCAAGCTTTGGCCGATTTTGGCTCCCGCACCCGAAGACAGTAAAATGTTGACAGTGTAATTATGTCTAAATAGTTTATGAATCAGCTTTGGTTTCGTCCTCTCGTTTGGATAGATTATCGTTTAGCCGTCCTATTTACGGTGATTATCCCGGCAATTTTGTTAATTTGGTCTTTATTTGCAAAAATCGAATCATTGCAGAAATTGTTGATTATCTATTGGCGAGTGGCTAGTCTTTTATTAATTACTGTATATTTAATGATTGCTTCCTGGCCGATTGGTTTTGTCACCAGTTTTTTAGCTAAGATTTTAATCCCGATTTCCCTCTGGTTTTGGGTGGATATTAACGATGAAATTAAAGATTTACCCGCCAGTCCAATTAAATTTGTCACCACTGCTTGGCGTTGGGCAGTAACGATTTATTGTCCTTTGGGCGCGATTTCTACCTTACCTTTTCTCTCCTGTGCTATGTCAGGGGAATTGCTAAATTCTCCCTATTGTCAAGTTTGGCAGGAAGCACCTTGGCAGTTTCGCGAGATTTTTCATTCAGAAGCTACCGCTAATGTTTTGGGCTTTTTTGGTTTAGTTGGTCTCTCTTTTTATACTCTCTATTTTGCCCATTTTCTTCTTATTCGCCTTGGCAAACAGGGACGTTCAGCTTTACAATAGTAGGTCTTTAGCTATCGATAATTAGCCATTTTTCTATGAATATTGGTAAACAACTCGAACAATACACCCTCAAAAATCCCCAAGAGGTTTTATTAGTGACTATTGCTGTGGATGGGGAGGAGGAAGAAATCTCTATTTTTAAAGGTTTTTCTAGTTCCCTTACCCGCAGCACCCCCTACGATCCCGATATTCCGATCATTCCTGAAACTGCTAGAGTTATTAAGATAGCTCGTCTTGCTAGTCCTTATCATCCCCTTAATCCTCGCTATATCCAAGAAAATCTTACCTTAGAGGAAATGCAATCTTTACTGATTAATTGAACCGGTAATTTTGCTTGGATAATATCAGCACCCATCTCGATGGATTTAACAGCTTTTATTGACGATCCATAAACTTTGTCTATCTAGACAAGAGGTAAATTTTGCGGCGTTTTAGTGGTAAAATTACCAAAGTACAATAATCTCTGCCAGCATTCAAGCTGTCAAAGTGGATTTCATCCTCGGCATCGATCGAGAACAATCAAAAAACTTGAGAATAATCGGAGAATCTATGCAACTTAACCCACCGAACCAAGAACTATTACAAATTGAGTATTTAGCTACCTTTACCACCAGTCACAATATAGTTAAAGATGAGGGAAAAGATGTGATTGAAGGATTAACTAAAACCCCCAAAAGCTTACCATCTAAATATTTTTATGATCGGCAAGGTTCCCAACTTTTTGAAGCAATCTGTCAATTGCCAGAATACTATCCCACTAGGACAGAAGCGGCTATTATTCAAGAATATGCCCAAGAAATTGTCGCCTATACAGGAGCCTGCGAATTGATAGAATTAGGCAGTGGTAGTTCCACTAAAACTCGTCTGTTATTGGACGCTTATTATCGGCAACAAAAATCCTCTAAATATATACCTATCGATGTTAGTGAAACTATTCTCCAAGCTAGTGCCATAGAATTACAAAAAGAATATCCTAATTTACCCATTCAGGGGTTAATTGGAACCTATGAACAGGCCTTAGCCTATTATCAAAACGCTTCCGATAATACCAGAATGATTTTTTTCTTGGGAAGTTCGTTCGGTAATTTTTCCGCCGATGAATGTGATAAATTCTTAGAAAAAATTACCACTGTCCTCAAAGCTGGAGATTATTTTTTATTAGGGATTGATCTCCAAAAACCAGCGGCAATTTTAGAAGCAGCTTATAATGATGCTCAAGGGGTGACAGCCGCTTTTAATTTAAATATGCTTTCCCATTTAAATTGGCGTTTTCAAGCTGATTTTAACCTTGATTTATTTAGTCATCAAGCTATCTATAATCAAGACAAATCCCAAATTGAAATGTATTTAATTTCTCAAAAAACTCACCCTGTTCATCTCAAAAAACTCGATCTGACAGTTAATTTTCAAGCGGGGGAAGGTCTTTTAACAGAAATCTCCCGTAAATTCAACCTAGAAACTATGCAAAAAGACCTAGAATCAAAGGGATTAAAACCCCTTAGGGTTTTCACCGATCCTGAAAATTTATTCGGGTTAATTCTCTGTCAGTTATCCCTGTAAATAACGAAAACATTACCATCAGTAATAGAGGCATAAAAACATGGAAAAGATTCAAGCACAGGCTCCTATCTCTCTAAAAAACTGTAGTCGAGAAAATATACTGGACTATTTTGAAAATGCTTGGCAATTAGAAGATCTGCTGTTAAAAAGCATCATCAAAGAAGAAGCTTTTTATTGTAACCCTGACGATTTAAGAAATCCCCTCATTTTTTATTTAGGTCATGCTGTCGCTTTTTATCTTAATAAATTGCAGCTGGTTAACCTATTAAAAAAAAGCCCTAATCCTGACTACGAATTATTGTTTGGAGTGGGAGTAGATCCAGGAACTCCCGAAGAATTAAACTCTGCTATCGCCCATATTCAGTGGCCCGAGGTGGCTAAGGTTTGGGAATATCGGCAACAAGTCTATGAAATTGTGGTCGAAATAATTAAAAATATCCCCCTTAATCTTCCTATTCATCCTCAGCATTCTCTCTGGTCATTAATAATGGGAATTGAGCATCAGCGTGTTCACTTTGAAACATCTTCAATGTTACTCAGACAACTGCCCTTAGAGCGTCTGCAACGTCCTCAAGGGTGGCATTATGCCCCTTCTTTTGGTCAAGCTTATCCTAATCAAATGGTGGAGGTTTCTGGGGGAATAGTGGAAATTGGTAAACCCCAAGATTCTCCTATTTATGGTTGGGATAATGAGTATGGTTATCGGCAAGTTCAAGTTAACAATTTTCTGGTGAGTAAATATATGATTACCAACGGAGAATTTAAAGAATTTGTCGATAATGGTGGCTACGAAAATCCCAGTTATTGGGATGAGGAAGCTTGGCAATGGAAAAATCATTATCGAGTCAAACATCCTAAATTTTGGCTGGTAGATGAGCAAGGAAATTATCAATATCGAGCCATGTTTGATGCTCTCGATTTACCTCTTGATTGGCCGGTAGAAGTTAACTATTATGAAGCGATCGCCTACTGTCGTTTTCAAGGACAAGGAATACGTTTAATGACGGAAGCTGAGTGGAATTTAGCCACCTATGGCAGTCAAAAAAATCGATGTTATACCCTAGAAAACGATAACTTTGAGGACTATAACCTCAATTTAAAATTCTGTTCTCCCACTCCCGTGGGAATGTTAAAAAATGCCAGCAATAACTCAGAAATTTATGATTTACGCGGTAACGTCTGGGAATGGCTAGAAGATGATTTTAATCCCTTAACTGACTTTCAACCCCATTACCTCTATGCTGACAATTCCACTCCTTTCTTTAATAGTCAACATAAAATGATGTTAGGAGGAGCTTGGGTGACTAACGGCACAGAAATCCTAGCCTACTATCGCAATTGGTTTCGCCGGAATTTTTATCAACACGCTGGTTTTAGAATCGCACAAAGTCTTTAGGTGGGGTTTTATCGATTTTCAGGTGGTCAATTACCTAATTTTCAGGGAAAAAGTGCCGAAAATTTCCCCGCGATTACTCCAATTCAAGAAAAAATTCCTGTAACAGTTGCCCCTCGATCGCTACAATATAACCTAGTAGAGCGCGGATAAAATCGATCACCATGAATCAACCTGCAATTTTTCATCTCGCTATTCCGATTACCGATGTGTCCAGTGCTAAAAGCTTTTACTGTGATGGTTTAGGTTGTTTAGCGGGAAGGGAAACCGAGAAAGCGATAATCTTAAATTTCTCCGGTCATCAGGTAGTCGCTCACGTTACCGAAATGCCTCTTACTCCCCAAAATAGCATTTATCCTCGCCATTTTGGTCTCATTCTCCCCGCTGCCAGCGATTGGGACAATCTTCTGGTCAAAGCACGGGTCAATCAACTAAAATTTTATCTAGAACCAAAAACTCGCTTTACTGGGGAGATAACCGAGCATAAAACCTTTTTTCTGGAGGATCCTTTCTATAATCTCTTGGAATTTAAACATTATCGCCACTACGAAGCTATTTTTGCCAGTCGGGAATTAACAGCGATCGGCGATCGAGCTTAAAATAAACAACAGGTGACTTTTTTGTAACCGGTTAGTCCTCTCCTCAATCGAGACAAAAATAGGGGAACTTCGATAAGCTTTTCTCATCAAAACTACAAAAACCTTGGCCGGCAATGATCAATTCTTAGGAAATCTATGAAAAAACTTTTATTGTTAACCCTATTCATTATCGGTCTAGGATTTGCTCTCTTTAACTTTACTGGATTAGCAAATCGGGGCGAATATCAATCAATTTTGATCGACTTTAAAGACGATATACCCGTCAGCGTCCTCGATGAGCAGTTAAATGCTATCAACAAAAAAGCGGGAAAACCCACCAGTTTAAATAGTATCTTTTCCATCGATGAACATCTTTACATTATCGATGGAGATAGCAAACTCCTGAAAAATCTCCGCAATTCCGACCTAAAAAAATACACCGAATCGATCGAAGCCGATTATATTTATCATGCTTTTATCGCCCCCAATGACCCCGACTATAGTAAACAGTGGAACCTGAGGGGGATAAACATCGAACGTGCTTGGGAAGAAAATCACGGTGAAGGGATCACCGTCGCCGTTATTGATACAGGTGTATCAATAGTTCCCGATCTGCGAGAAACCGAGTTTGTCGAAGGCTACGACTTCGTCAACGATCGCAGCAATGCCGAAGACGATAACGGTCACGGAACCCATGTAGCCGGAACAATTGCCCAATCGACCAATAATAACTACGGGGTGGCCGGCATCGCCTACAAAGCCAAAATTATGCCCCTCAAGGTACTTTCCGGGACGGGTGGGGGAACCGTGGGAGATATTGCCGAAGCGATCCGTTTTGCCGTCGATAATAAAGCCGATGTCATCAATATGAGTTTAGGGGGTGGAGGGGAAACCCAAGTAATGAAAGAGGCGATCGAATATGCCTATAGTAAAGGTGTGGTAATCGTCGCCGCTGCCGGTAATGCCGATGATAATTCCGCCGCCTATCCCGCCCGTTTTCCCCACGTTATCGGCGTTTCCGCGGTAGATGCCTCCGGAAATAAAGCCCCCTATTCTAATTTCGGGGCCGGAATCGATATTGCTGCCCCCGGCGGCTCCGATACGGGTAAAATTGTCCAAGAAACCATCGATCCGGCTAAGGGGGGGGAACCGGCGTTCCTCGGTTTTCAGGGAACCAGCATGGCGGCCCCTCACGTTGCCGGGGTGGTAGCTTTAATCAAGGCTGCGGGAATTAAAGAACCCAATGCAGTTTTAGAGGTTTTGCAACAGTCGGCCCGTAAGATCAATGATGATCCCTTTAATCATTTTGGGGCCGGACAATTAGACGCGGGCAATGCCCTACAATTGGCCCTGAAAGGACAGATTACTTTCCGGGATTTTTGGCGTTGGTTGCGCGATAACGGTTATCTCAATCCCCGTTTCTGGATTGATGGCGGCGCGGTGGCGGTTTTGCCCAAAATGGCCATGGTTTTGGGTTCTTATCTCCTCGCTTGGTGGCTGAGAAGTTATTTTCCCTTCTCCTGGAACGGATTTTTGAATGCTGGTCTAATTTTTGGCAGTTCTGGCTTATTTTTCCTCAGAGGTCTTTATATCTTCGATTTACCCCAATGGCCTTTCCGAGTGATGGGGAGTTCTCTTTCCGACCTAGGAGGTGTTATTCAGGGAAGTTCTGCCCTTAATCCGCTTTTTGCCAGTGTTATCCTGCCCTTTGTCCTGATTGCTCTGCTTTTAGGTCATCCCCAAGCAAAATGGTTAGCGGTGGGGGTATCTTTAGCTATGGCGGTGACTTTAGGTATCAGTGCTGTTATCCATCCTACTCTGATCTGGTTAGGTTCCGGTACGATCGCTCAGGCATTTTTGGGACTAAATGCGCTTTTATGTCTCGGTTTAGGTTATTTAGCCCTCAAAAGTGCTAGTTCATCCCGATACGCTTAAACAGGGGTTACAATGGGACAATAAGGGTGATTTACCGATAAAAACCTCTTTGGTTTTGGTATCTTCCTTTGGTTTTGCATTGAGTTCTCCTACAACAGCAGCCTCGGACATTAACCGAGGTTTTTTCTTTATGATGTATGTTAGTTTCTAAGGGTTTTTTGGTAATCTCCAATCCCTATGGCGAAAGTTTCCCCTAATACCCCCTCGAATCAACCAGCTTATCTATTGTCTCTTTTCTAAGGTGTCTATCGTGTCAAATCATAAAATTCTCGTTATCGATGACAGTAAAGTGATCAGGATGCACGTTCGCGATATGTTACCAGAGGGTAACTTTGAATTTCTCGAAGCTAAAGACGGATTAGAGGGTTATAATCTCATCCGTACCGAAACCCCGAATTTGATTATTTTGGACTTGCTTCTCCCGAAAATGAGCGGTTGGGAGGTGTTTCAGCAAATCCAAACCGAAGATAATCTCAAAAGTATCCCCCTAGTGTTAATGTCGGGACGGAAAGAGGAGGTAGTAGAGAAAATCCCCGAACCTTTCCAGTATTTTGCCTTTATTGAGAAGCCTTTCGACCAAAAACAATTGGTACAAGCGATTAAAGAAGCGATGGCTAAGGCCAAACAATATTCCCCCAAACCAAAAGTTTTTAGCCCGAAACTAGAGCAACTCACCGGGGATTATAGCACCGATATTCAGACTCTCCAGTCCCAAATTGCCCAAATGCAAACAGAAATGGAAAATATGAAGAAACAAATGTCTCAATTAGTGGCTTTTATTAAGAAAAAACTGGCCTAGAACTATTCATCCCGATTTTTGATGACTTGGGCAAGCAGTTATCCTTATCCGGCGGGGCTAATCTCTGGCTAATCTCCTATCCCTTTTAAACAGGATTTAGTATAAGATCAAGTAGTCTTTATTTGGTGAGTGACTAATACTAAATCCGTTGAGTATAGGCTACTTATAAGGATAGGCAAGAGGCAAAAGGCACTCATGCAAAAGGAGGAATAGATAATCAGTCTTTAATAACTGGATTTAGTATAAGTTATTAATTAAATGATAACTAATTATGATACTAAATCCGTTGAGTATAGGCTACTTATAAGGATAAGCAGTCATGCAAGAGACACTCATGCAAAAAGAGGAATAGATAATCAGTCTTTAATAACTGGATTTAGTATGAATTGGCAAGAAATAGCAGGTAATTGGGTTTTTCTCCCCCGTCGTCCCCGGGGTATCATTCACTTTTTAGGGGGGGCATTTGTGGCGGCGGCCCCGAATATTACCTATCGTTGGTTATTAGAAAGTCTTGGGAATTCAGGATACGCTATTGTTGCTACTCCCTTTGTTAATACCCTCGATCACACATCGATCGCCCGCACAGTTTTAAACCGTTTTGATAATATTATTGAACGTCTGCGCTGGAATCATAGTCTGCCCCAAGGTTATCTCCCCATCTACGGATTGGGTCACAGTATGGGGTGTAAACTACATTTATTAATCGGTAGTCTCTACGAAGTGGAACGAGCGGGAAATATCCTCATTTCCTTTAATAATTATCCCATTCGTCGGGCTATTCCCTTTATCGAACCTTTGCAAATTGACACCACTTTTAACCTCGAATTTACCCCTTCCCCCGAAGAAACAAACGAGTTAATTTTCCAAGATTATGCCATTCGTCGCAATCTTTTAATCCGTTTTCAAGACGACACGATCGATCAATCTCTGGTCTTAAATCCCCTGCTAAAAAAACGCTTTAATGATTTAATTGCCCTGCGAACTCTCCCGGGCAATCATCTCACTCCCTTGAGTCAAGATGTCAGTTGGCAAACCGGAGAAGTATTTACTCCCCTCGATGCGATCGGCCAATGGTTAAAACAGGGACTTGCCCGGGATAATTCCCGTCTCAAAGATGAGATTCTCCACTGGTTAAATCCCGTCCTTCCCGCCTCGCGTTAGCTTTCCTCTAGATTAATCCCCATTGCCCGTAATTGCGCCTCTATGCGGGCTAATTTTGCCTCAGCTTCCCGGGCCCGTTGACGTTCCTGTTGGGCTTGCTGTTCGGCGGCATTGGCTCGTTGTTCGGCTAATTCCGCTTTTTGCTTGATTTCTAGGGTGGTCAAAAACCGGGAGCCATCGGGATAAAAAATAGCTAACTGGGGACTCTCCAGTTGAAAACGAATCTGTAGAAGCGGACTCTGCCAATTATCAATCCCGGTAATCATCTCCAATTCCACCCCTTCGCCACCAACCCTGTAGATAATTAGGGCTTGCTGAATAATGGTAAAACCCTTTTAAAATAAAGCTTTTGACCTGTTAAAGTCCGATGTTAGTGCAAGAAAATAGGATTGGGACTTTCAAAAACCTTGCATTATCCTTCTTATAGTACATCGCTTGGTACAAAA
>NZ_JADBSA010000152.1:0-7932 GCF_020246945.1 Microcystis sp. M113S1
GGGATTGTCCAGACTGTGGGACACACCATGACCGAGATATTAACGCTAGTAAAAACATTTTGGCCGCAGGACTTGCGGTGTCAGTCTGTAGAGCGACCATAAGACCAGAACAGAGTAAATCTGTTAAGGCAGGTGCGAAAAATCCTTCGGGAAAGAAGCAGAAACCTAAATCGTGAGGTTTGGGAATCACCGTCCGTTTTACGGCGGTGAGGATGTCAATAGGGAAATTTTCTTTAATTTAGGTTTTGATTCTCTTGGTTTTTGCGCTTGAGGTTTTGCAGTTGTTGCAGCAGTACCTCGATTTCCGCTTCTAGATGCAGGTATTTCACCTGTTGGTCAGCTTGGTAGGTGGTGCGAATCTGTTTCATGGCGGAGGATTCCTTGGTTAGTACAGTTGTCATAGCGGTATCTATAGAGTGCTAATTATCTTCAATTGTTTCAATTTGTGTATAGTACCTTAACAATGTCTTAAAGAAAACCTTTTTATGGTAGTTTCTCAACTGGCACAGGATGAAAGAGAGAAAAAATTCTTGCAACCAAAGGGATCGGAGTGCGATATACTCAGTCGCGAACGATATTGGCAAGCATGACCATGGTAGCGGTAGCAATTTTAGCGGCGGGTAAGGGAACCCGAATGAAGTCCAGCCTTCCGAAAGTTTTACATCCCCTCGGCAGTCGATCGCTAGTGGAACGGGTGCTTAATGTCAGCGAATCCTTACATCCCCGGCGAAAACTGGTAATTATCGGTTATCAGGGAGAACAGGTGCGAAATACTCTACAGCATCTTGAGGATATCGAATTTGTCGAACAAAGGGAACAGTTAGGCACTGGCCATGCTATTCAGCAGTTAATCCCCCATTTAGAGGACTTTCAGGGGGATTTGTTGGTCTTAAATGGCGATGTTCCTCTGTTGCGTCCCGAAACCTTGCAAAATCTTCTCCAGATTCATAAAAACCATGGTAACGCCGCCACCCTGTTAACTGCTAATCTCCCAAACCCGAAAGGTTACGGTCGAGTTTTTTGTGATGGCAATAATCTCGTTAAGCAGATTGTGGAAGAAAGAGACTGTACCGATGCCCAAAGACAAAACCATCGGATTAATGGGGGTATATACTGCTTTAATTGGTCAAAATTAGCGGCGATACTGCCTAATTTAACGCCCAATAACGATCAAGGTGAGTATTATCTCACGGATGTGGTCAATTTTCTCGCTCCCGTCATGGCTGTGGATGTGGAGGATTGTTTAGAAATTAGCGGCATTAACGATCGCAAACAATTAGCCACCGCCTATGATATCCTGCAAACTAGAGTTAAGGATCATTGGATGGCTGCTGGAGTCACCATTATTGACCCCGATAGTGTCACCATTGAGGATACTGTCACCCTCAGTCCCGATGTGATTATTGAACCCCAAACCCATCTGCGCGGTGAGACGATAATCGCTTCTGGTTGTCGTCTCGGTCCTGGGAGTTTAATCGAAAATAGTCGGATAGGCAGCGATGTAACAGTCTTATTTTCGGTTATTTCTGATAGTCAGGTGGATTCTGGTTGTCGCATCGGTCCCTATGCTCATTTGCGCGGAGAAGCGAAAATTGGGGCTAATTGTCGAGTCGGTAATTTTGTTGAAATTAAAAAAAGTGACATCGGCAATAAAACCAATATTGCCCATTTATCCTATTTGGGAGATGCCACTTTAGGGGAAAAAGTTAACGTTGGTGCGGGAACAATTACTGCTAATTACGATGGCGTGAAGAAACATCAAACTATGATCGGCAGTGGCACAAAAACTGGGGCAAATAGTGTTTTAGTTGCCCCTTTAAAATTAGGAAAAAATGTCACCGTGGCCGCTGGTTCAACTATCACTAAAAATGTCCCCGATAACGCTTTAGTTATTGCTCGCGAAAGTCAGCGTGTGATCGAAAATTGGGCCGATCAGTTTCAGTAGGTTAATTCCGGGATATAAGGACAGAAAACTGTTGCTAAATTCCGAGATTAGAGTCAAGATAAACACTTTGATAAGGGCAGGAAAGAAAGAGGGGTTGAATGGTACTCAACCCTTACTTATACAGGTGAACTAAATAGTTATTAAGGGGGATGTTTGCTGATTTAACGGCCGCGACGACCTGCTTTACCGACTACGCGAATATTTTCAGGAGATTCGGTAAGTTTAACAAGATTTCCCTGGACAGCGACGATATTTTGCAGTCCTCTTTCCTCCATCTCTGAAAGAATATCGATTCTCTCATTTTTAACCTCGAGAAAATCGATAAATTCTGCTAAAGAATCTGCTGAACGAAAATACTCCTCCAATCGCCGCCATAATTTTGGCCAAATTGGATCGATTGTTTTCAAGTCATCCTTATTTTTAACAGTAACTCCCGTTAAAGTTTTATCACTAGGCCAATAACCTTTTTTATCTTTCTTAGCCACTGCTAAAGCTTTGTTGAATTCTTGTCGCAATTGGGTAAAAAGCGTATTGTAATATAAAGGGTAGGCATAACCCTCTAGTACCTGCCGATAATTGACGGAATCTCTCAGTAGGTTAGCATCTAAAAATACTTCATCTCCATCTTCTTGCTCGGTATTTCCTGCGAAAACGAAACAAATCGGACGACCAGAACTGTCATCCACCATGCGCGCTAGAATATAGCCCTTGGGGGTGGGATTATTATTTTGATCGTAACCGATTAAATCGAGCATATTCTCTTTAGCTTGAGTCGATAAAGGTTTAATTGCCCCTTTTTCGATTGCGTCGATACCCTCGAAACGTAACTGCACAGTGCCGTTATCACGAGAAATATTCGGTCTTCGACCTTCTAATTCCAATAATAGGCGACGATTGTTTGCCAAAAAACGGACAGAATCCCCATCGGGTTGACCGAATTGTGGGGTAAATCTACCTTTGATGAGAATAAACGCCATAAAACCTCTAAGTAGTTGGACAAAATTAAGGTTAACTGTGGGGTAAGGAGTCAGGAGTCAGTAGTCAGTAGTCGGCTTTTTTCTTTCTGCTCTCTACTCCCTTCTCCCCACTTCCCTATCTCCCTTCTCCCTTCTCCCTGCTCATAGACAATATTAACGAGTAATTCAGATAGGTCAATGGCTTATCAGTTCACTGATTACTGTTTACTGTTTACTGATTACTGATGCGGGTTAAGGCCTTAAATTTGCGCGATGAAGCGTGAAATGTTATAAAAATCTCAGTCCTCCCTATAGAAAAGAGTATAAACTTTATGGCACGCACCGAGTCCACAATGTTAGATTTGGGGACAAAAGCCCCCAGTTTTGCCTTACCCGATGTGGTTTCGGGTGAAACTATCTCTCTGGACAGCTTTACGGCTAAAACCGCTCTGTTAGTCATCTTCCTCTCTGAACATTGTCCCTTTGTTAAACACATTCAAGAAGAACTTACCCGTCTAGGTCGCGATTATGCTAACACCAATCTGGGCATCCTAGCAATTAGTTCTAATGACGTGGAGAAATATCCCGATGATTCGCCCGAAAATTTGAAAAAAATGGCGATAACCCTTGACTTTAAATTCAATTTATGCTATGACGAAAGCCAAGCAGTGGCGAAAGCTTACACGGCAGCCTGTACCCCCGATTTTTTCCTCTTTGATAGTCAGCGCAGCCTAGTCTATCGCGGTCAATTGGATGATAGTCGTCCTAGTAATGGCGTACCGGTGACAGGCAAAGATCTGCGCGCCGCTATTGACAAGGTTTTAACCGGTCAACCAGTACCGACGGCTCAAAAACCGAGTTTAGGCTGTAATATCAAATGGAAACCGGGTAATGAGCCACCCTATTACGGCTAAAATTTCTCTTATAAGTAATAGGAAACCAAGAAATTAATTTTGTCCTATTACTTATAAGACTATGGCAATAGCGTAACCGATTGCTGTGCTAATAGGGCAGTACCATAGGCCGCTTGATCCTGTTTAGATAAAAGCACGGGAACCCCTAAATGACGCTGACGAATTATTCTCCAAGTCGGATTTTTTGCCCCACCACCCGCACTATAAACTCGCTCTAATTTATTGGCTCCCAATTCCTGTAACCGGTGATAACCTAAAGCTTCAATGCGGGCAATACTTTCCAGTAAACCATGCAAAAATTCTAGAGGATTATCGGGGCGAGGAGTCAGTTTTGCGGGTAAAAAAGGATCATTAATTGGAAAGCGCTCGCCCGCTTTTAGTAGAGGATAATAATCTAAATTACTTTCTTTTTGTCCATCTATTGCTAAACTATAATTTCTCAATTCTTGATCAGAAAAAAACTTCTTTAACACTGCTCCTCCCGTATTGGATGCCCCACCAGTTAACCACAAATTTCCTAAACGATGACTATAGATGCCATAGTTACTATCATCAACTTTCTGGCTACTTAATAATTTTAAGACTAAAGTTGAACCTAAAGATGTCACCCCATCCCCTAAAGAATTAGCACCACTGGCTAAAAATGCCGCTATGCTGTCGGTGGTTCCCGTATAAATTAAACAATCTTTCGGGATAGCAAAACGAGTCACTAAATCCGGTTTAATAGTATCGATCGCTGTACCCGGGGCAAAAATTTGCGGTAATAAATTAAACATCGGTAAATTCTCTAACCAATCGGGATAACAGAGATTTTCGAGATCATAACCTAACTTTAAGGCATTGTGATAGTCACTGATTCCCAGTTTACCGTGCAGCAGAAATGCTAACCAATCCGCTTGCGAGAGAAAATAACGCGCTTGCGAAAAAATTTCTTGTTCACTCCACCAAAGTAATTTAGCTAAACTGGAGGTAGCACTAATCACGGGATGGTGAGGGGGTGCTATAGCTTTAATTGCTTCTAAAAATGCAATTCCTCGCCCGTCATTGTATAATATTGCCTGAGAAAGAGGATTACCCCAATTATCACATAATAACACCGTCGAGGAAGTACCATTAATCGCGATCGATTTAAGTTCTGAACGCACCGAATCCCCTAGATTATCCAATAAATAAAATAGAGACTTTTGCCAATCCTGAAAATTGGCATCGGTGAAAGGATAATGAACCTCAGCGACGATATTTTTGCTAGAATCAATAGCAATCGCTCGCACTCCCGATGTGCCAAAATCAATACCTAAAGATAAACCCATTGATGTCTTCACAACCCCCTCATTCTGGCTACCATTGGGATGGTATCAGTCCCCGATTTTTTGAAGGTTGGTACTTCCGAGTCATGATTCCGCAATTAGCCGACGGATTCGCCTTTATGTATTCTATTCAAGACCCAAGCGGCGGTCAAGTCAATAGCGGCGGAGCGGTACAAATTTTAGCCATAGAATCTAATTATCTTTGTCGCACTTTTCCCGATACGGATAAATTTTGGGCAAGTCGTCAGGAATTAGCCATTATCCATTGGGGAAAAACTAACTTAAAAATCCGTCCCTGTCTCCTTTCCCCGTCAGCTTTTTTTGAGTCTGTTCAAGAGGGTTATCAAGCAACGGCAAACCAGCAGCAAGGACGAATTTATGATCCCGTCACTGGAGAAATCTGTCAATGGGATTATCGCGTTGAAACTAGGTACAGTTGGGGAGATAAAAAGCGTCCACCCCAAGCAACAGCAGGAATATTATCTTATTTACCGATTTTTGACCCAGGTTGGCAGATTTTAACTGCTCATGGTTTAGCAACGGGAATGATTACCTATCGGGGAAAAAATTACCAATTTGAGAATGTACCTTTTTATAGCGAGAAAAATTGGGGTTATTCTTTCCCCGAAAAGTGGTTTTGGATTAATTGTAATGCTTTCCCTGAAAATCCCGATTTAACCTTAACCGCAGTGGGTTCTACCCGGAAAGTTCTGAACTGGACGGAATCGGTGGGAATTATCGGTATTCACTGGCAAAATCGCTTTTATAAGTTTGATATCTGGAATTCTCAACTAACTTGGACAGTGCAACCCTGGGGATACTGGGAAATGAGGGCAACCAACGAGAATTATACCATTGTCTTAATCGGTATCAGTGATCATCCTCCCGATCGCGTGCGTGTACCCACGGAAAAAGGTCTCTGTTTTGCTTGTCAAGATACCCTCAAAGGTGAATTATCGATAAAATTGGCTGATAGTCGCGGTAAAATCCTTATAAATAGCTCTAGTTGTCTAGCTGGTCTCGAAATTGGCGGTATTTGGCCATCAGCTTGGAGCAAACAGTGATTTAAATCACCATTGCGACGGGATAATATCACGCTATTATTTATCGATCGGTATTAACATTGAGTCAGTTTTTGATCGCTAAAAAATCTTTTCATGAACCAACCTTCTCTCAATTTTGTTGAGCAATTAGTGATAGCAGAAGTGCGGGAACAGTTAAGGAATTTACCTAGTTCTTTTCGCCAATATCTCTCGGAGATTAAAATCGATCGAGTCATGAATAATGCTATCCAAATTCTGCCCCGCAGTTTCAAAACTTTGGGGGAAAAAGATCACGATTATCACACCCGAAGATTAAGAATAAAAATTGCTGTAGAAACAGCGATAACCGATATACTGCATGAACTAAAATTATATTATGTAGCGCAGACAGAAGTGGAAGATGAAGAAAATATTCCCACGGAACCATATTCTGAAAGGTGGGATAGCAGTTATTTTAATGGCTAGGTACAGAGTCTTCCTTTTCAGGAGTTAGCAGCTATTATTCAGAGGATAATAACCCATTAGTTTATAATTTATTCCTATAAGAAATGTTGTAAATCTCTGCTCAGAAATAGAATCGGTCGGTGAGTCTGGCTAAAAAATTATTTTAAAGTCAATAAAATAGGCTTTTTTAGTTAGGTTTTACAGAAGTCGCCCTCGATATTTTTTTGATAATAATTAATACTATTTTTCAAAAGTAATGGTAAAGATGGTTAATTGTCCTCGCCCCACTTTCAACCTTCAGATTTAATTGCAGCCTAAGCTAAAAGTACAGTAGAAAGAATCAAAGAATATCCCTTACATGATATCATCGGCGAGACTTGGAAACTATTTCATCAAATTATTTACCCGATAGAACCCCCTTGAGCCATCTTGCACACTTTTCTCTTTTTGTCAAATTTTATGTTAAGAAATATGTGACTAATGGATAGGCTTTTAGCGACGGGAGTGTCAATCAGCAATCTCTGATTACAAATTGCGATGGGGTTTGCATAATTATTCCCGTTTGTTCAGCCACTTGTGACCTAACATCTTAAGAGTCACTGATAATTGCTGATTGTCGGTATTGCTGCATAAGTGCGTAAAAGCTGATAGGACAACGAACGGAAAAAATATAGATTGTCAAGGTGCGACAAATCGCTATAATCGTTCCAGCAGAGGTGATAATAATCCCTCGATCATCGAAAAACTGGGTCTGAAACCCCGCCGTTCTAGGTTGGCTTTACCGTCAAATATTAGCACATTTACGGAATATATGCTAAAATGCTCCCCATGGAAAAAGCCTATTGGTTTCGATTTTACCCAACACCCGAACAAGAGTCGCTATTGCGGCGCACCTTGGGCTGTGTAAGATTAGTTTACAATAAAGCTCTCCATGTCAGAACACAAGCATGGTACGAAAAGCAAGAAAGAGTAGGCTACGCTCAAACTTCTTCAATGCTAACCGATTGGAAAAAGCAAGAAGAATTAGACTTTCTCAATGGAGTAAGCTGTGTACCTTTACCACAAGGGTTAAGACACCTACAAACAGCTTTCACTAATTTCTTTGCTGGTCGTACTAAGTATCCCAACTTTAAGAAAAAACATCAAGGAGGAAGTGCCGAATTTACCAAATCTGCTTTTAAGTTCAAAGACAGACAAATCTATTTAGCTAAATGCGCAGAACCTTTACCTATTCGATGGTCAAGACAGATACCAGAAAGCTGTGAACCAAGTACAGTAACAGTCAGATTACATCCTTCTGGACGCTGGCATATCTCAATAAGA
>NZ_JADBSA010000153.1:0-11912 GCF_020246945.1 Microcystis sp. M113S1
CTACCAATTGGAAAGTTAGGCACTCATCTAAATCTATTATTCCCCATAAATATCATCAATGCTACTTGTCGTCACAAAACTTCCCATTAGAGCAACCTACATCTACATCTTTGTTCTAACATTTATTGGTAAAACTATATAGGGTTTGCTGAATAAAGGTGAAATGTAGGCAAGGTAAGGGTTTTGTGGCTTTTCTCGCGAAACAGGTGCAAGATTTTGAGAGAATCGTGCTTCAAAACCTTGCGTCTTCATCGGCCCGCGTCCTGTAGGGGCGAAGCATTCGGATAAAAAATCTACGGTTTCACCGATAGGTTATTGCCCGAATGCTTCGCCCGTACTTTTTCAGCAAACCCTAGATAGAGTCCTATAGTAGCGGGCAGCGGAATTTCCGCTGCTTTTGCCCCCTTTTAGAGAGATTCTTCGATCACGGAACCATCTTCTTGCACCCAGGCGAGATTTTTAATCATTCGATCGCGGGCATAGGTACGAATTTGTGCCTCGCTGCGACCCCCTAAATCGATCGCCACTCTCAGATTCGGATCACCGGTGCGAAGGGAGCGAGCTTTACTAAAAGTCGCTATCTGGGCGTTATTACCCAAAGGGATAAGCAACCAGTCGAGGGGGGGAGCTTGAGTGGGTAAAGTCTGCCCTGATAATAAACTTTCGTGGAGTTCTTCGATATTCAGGGAAAAACCGATACCCGGAGCCGATTGGCCCTGGGGATGAAAAACACCCAATAATTGATCATAGCGTCCGCCTTGGCCTAAAATACTGAGATTTTGCTGGTGATAACTAACCGCCTTAAAAACGATGCCGGTGTAGTAATCAAAGGTTTGAATCAGACTTAAATCGAGAATTAGGGGGAAGGGTTCAGAGCGATCGGCATTAAGCAGCTCTACTAGGGATTTAAGGTTATTAACGGCTTTTTGGGCCGATTCTTCCTGGGCTAATACGGCCACTTGTGCGAGGACATCCTCAGGATTACCGCGCAGGTGAAATAATTGTCGGGCTTGCTGCCGGAGGGTTTCGTTGGGATAGGGAAGATTTTCGAGGCTAACGTAGTCGAGGAGGGCTAAACAGCGTTTCACCTGTTCCTGTAGGGGACCGGGAAAAGGAGAAAGTAGCGAACGAGTCAAACCCGCTTCTCCTAAAATAATCTGCCAGTTAGGGACGGCCAAACTATCGAAACAGTCGGCCAGGAGCAGTAAAATCTCGGCATCAGCTAGTAAACCGCCAGAAAAGAGCAGTTCTACCCCCGCTTGATAGAATTCCACTTGACGACCGTGATAACCGGCACTAGGGCGACGAAAAACGTTAGCCCGATAACAAAGACGTTGGGGATAGGATTCCCCACTCATGCGGGTGACGGCACTGCGGGCAATGGAAGCGGTTAATTCGGGGCGTAATCCCGATAGTCCTTGACTATCCCCGTGGAGTTGGATCACGGTGCTGGGATCGATCGCACCGCCTGCGGTGAGGGTATCGAGCCATTCAATGGTGGAGGTGACGATCCTTTGATAGCCCCAACGCTGAAAGACAGACTGAAGGCGATCGTTAATCCAGCCTTTTTGGGTAACTTCTAGGGGCAATAAATCCCTTGTCCCCGCCGGGGGTTGATGAATCATGAGAGTTTGCTGATCAAAATCGGTGGCACTGGTCAGTCCTATTTCACTTTACGACAAGTTGTTACCAGTTTTCTGATAGGTAAAAACCCCTAAGAGGATTTGTTAGGGGTTTTTATCTCAAATGTTGGGGTGAAGACCCTCCCATGAGCGCGACGGGATGAAACCCCGACCAATATAAAACAGCGAAGCACGACTAAAATCTTGACAATCTGTGCTGTATAGGTTAACACAAAATAAGTTATTTGAGGTCGATAAACAATGATTGTCTTAGAAATGAAAGCATTGGTCAAACCAAGTCAGTGTTCTGCTATTGATGAAGCTATTCGTACAGTACAATTGATCAGAAACAAAGCATTAAGGCTTTGGATGGATGCCAAGAGAGAAGACAAAATCGATCAATATTCTCTTTTAATTTTCTCTCAGGCTTCCGATTGCATTCTCGATCGCATTTTGGATTCGATCGCTTCTGGGTTTTCTGCCTCTAGAATCCATTGATCGTATTTCTCGGCGATTAATTTGCCGATTTTAGAGTCTGGGCGGTTGGCTGGTTGGCAGATCGTTCATAAATTAGGAATTAGTGCGATCACTGATTTTGTAGAGTGCATGACAGTTATTTAGCCAGACAAGATATTATTCCCCTGACGGTGGCTTCTAGCGGAACATTGCGCGCAGGGAACTGGAGAGTTGATTGGCTGCCCGTGCGGCCACCAATCCTGAAAGGGCGGCGACCACCACTGTGGCAAGACAGGTTAGCTGGGCTGCCCCCGGTCCACCCACCCCCAGCACCATCGCCATGGCGGTCAGAGGTAGGCGATAGCCGCCAGCAATACCAGCCGCTGCCCCCGCCGCACCCGCCAGATCCCCCGAAATCTCAAAGGTGGTTGCGAACACCCGGCCACTGAGGTCGCCGATCGCCAGAAAAGGGACAAACACGCCGCCACAGCCCCCGGCTAAAACGGCAGCGGTGGTGGCGGCAGCCCGGAGCAGAGCTACCGCTAACAGATGGTAAGGAGTTGTTTCAATGTTTTCGGCCCAGCGGATAGCGTCTCCCCCCGGCCCAAAAGCTGCTGCGGGGGTCGCCACCTGTCCGATCACGATCGCCAGAAACAGCATCACCAGGCCACCGATCAGAAGACGAGTGGCAGGCCTGTCCCGCAAGCCTCTGGCCCAGTAGATCGCCTCACCAGTGAGGGCTGTAATCGTGCCGGCGATCACTCCGATCAACAAAGTGGCACCCACCGCATCCCAGAAGTCAGTCGGGGGAAGCCGCGGCACGACCAGCCGGATCAGTTGCAGCTTAAAGGCAGCGTTGACTCCCCATCCCACCAGTCCCCCGGCTAACATCGCCGCTGCCCGCTCCGGGGTGATCGGAACCTGGCGTCGCTGACTCAACTCAAACATAAAAAAGCTGCCCACCAGAGGGATTCCCATCAGAGCAGAAACACTTGCCGCACCGCCGCCGATGGCCAGCGGCCGCACCAGTTGACGCAGGGCTGGATTTGTGCTGCCTAACCAGGTTCCCGTCGCCACGCCAATATGAGCTGCCGGTGATTCTGTTCCCATGGGCGCACCCAGTCCAACAGTGGAGAGGATGGCCAGGGCGCGCAAGGGGGCTAGATTCCAGGGGAAGCGCTCTTCGGCGCCGGATGCGTTCACCACGTCACCGGTCAGGTCGGCGCGAGCAATGTCATGGGGGAAGGAGTACCAGTCCATGAGAGAACCCCAGCGGCCAGAGGAAGTCGCCCCCCGGGGAGCTAAGGTCTGCACGGGTTGCCCCCTACCCAGTCCAAACAGGACTAGCGCTGCTAAGGTAACGCCCACCAGAGGCAGCAGCAGTAGCCAGACTTTGCCTAGGTCAGAGGCAATCCTGAGGGTTTGCTTAATTGCCTCAGTCAGCAGTACCGCGGCCAGAGAGCCGATC
Organism: Microcystis sp. M113S1; assembly: GCF_020246945.1. NCBI lineage: Bacteria > Bacillati > Cyanobacteriota > Cyanophyceae > Chroococcales > Microcystaceae > Microcystis > Microcystis sp. M113S1. The sequence continues at coordinate 3,547 of NZ_JADBSA010000153.1, forward strand.
AAACCGCCGAGCAGGCCGCCAACAGCCCATGTGCCTACCCTGGTTAACAGAAGTTGTAGTTTGTTATTTAGCATCGTGCAAAGAAAGTTAAACTTTTATCGTTCCTATAGCAAGTCCATTGGAGTCGTCAAGCAAAACACCCTGAAAGTCTTTACTATATAGTTAGTAAAAGTATAGTCAAATATAAACAGACTGAATTCTATTTGAGAAATTCCCTTCACCTTTACTTCGAGAGATTAATTCTCCTTGGCTGAACTACGCACCTCTCTATCCCATAGCTGAACAGATTTGGGAATCCTTTTCTTAGGATGTTGTAACTTGAAACCACTACTCAACGGATTTAGTATAAGTTAACATTTCAATTAGACGTTTATAAGGAATAACGACAAACTTTTGGGTGTTAGCTTTGCCTATGTTAGCCTTCTGTTTCCAGCCGTCATTTTTGCCAATAACTAAAGCAGATTGAGGGTGTGTTAGTCAAAATTAACACACCATTAATTTTATTTTTAAGTCAGAACCAGCCTCATTATGGGATAGGTGTCTTAATTTCTTCCATAATCATCAACCTAAAAAGATTTAATTGTGTTCAAAGATTCGGTAACGTGAGCTTTAAAATCTAACATAGAATCGAAAATATGTCTGACGATTCCCTCTTGATCAATGATATAGGTAACTCGTCCGGGGAGGAAGAATAAGGTAGAGGGAACACCGAATAATTTCCGGACTCGGTTATCGCTATCACTTAAAAGGGTGAAGGGAAGATTATATTTTTGGGCAAATTGTTGATGAGATTGGGGACTATCGGCACTAATACCAATAACTTCCGCACCCGCATCGGTAAACACTTCGTAACTATCGCGGAAAGCGCAGGATTCTGCGGTACAACCCGGAGTGTCATCTTTGGGATAGAAATAAATTACCAGGGATTTTTTACCGATTAAATCGCTGACATTAACCGTTGTCCCTGTTTGGGAAGGGAGAGAAAAATTGGGAACTCGATCGCCTACTTTTATAGCTGCCATAAGATTAATTAATGAATAGATAATCGTGGATAGGGTGATACTTTAACATTCTAACCTTTTTTGGTCTTTTGTTTAGCCCGTTTAGCGGCAGCTTTGTCCGCTTTTTCTGCTTCAATGCGTTTTTGTTCGGCTTTTTGTTTTTCTTCGTCTAGTTTTTCTAGATAATAGTGATAATCTCCTGCGTAGGCAATTAATTCGCCCTCCCGAATCTCGACAATTTTGTTAGCTACCTGGGAGATAAAATAACGATCATGGGAAACAATTAAAACCGTGCCTTCATAAACTTTTAAAGCCGATTCTAACATTTCCTTGGCGGGAATATCGAGGTGATTAGTCGGTTCATCGAGAATTAATAAGTTAGCGGGAGCAAGTAACATTTTGGCTAAGGCAAGACGCGCTTTTTCGCCACCACTCAAAGATTCTACTCTTTTTAATACCGTTTCCCCGCTGAATAAAAATCGCCCTAAAAGACTGCGAACTTCCACATCTTTCCAATCGGGAACTTCATCATGAATGGTATTTAAAACAGTTTTAGTTAGGTCTAAAGCTTCCGCTTGGTTCTGCTCAAAATAACTAGGAATAACGTTATGTTTACCGATTTCGATCGAGCCTTCTGTGGGGGGTTCTAACCCAACAATTAAACGTAAAAGCGTGGATTTTCCTGCACCATTTGGGCCTAAAAAAGCCACTCGATCGCCCCTTTCTATTTCCAGATTTGCTCCGAAAAAGAGAATTTTATCATCGTAAATGTGAACAAGATTTTTAATAGTTACCACTTCCCGACCACTACGCACTGCTGGAGGAAACTGGAATTTTAAGGTACGCACATCGGCGATTGGTGCTTCAATTTTTTCTACCTTTTCTAATTGTTTTTCCCGGCTTTTTGCTTGGGTACTGCGGGTGGCACTGGCACGGAACCGATCCACGAAAGCTTGCTGTTTTTCTAGTTCTTTTTGCTGACGTTCGTAGGCACTTAACTGAGCAGATTGTTGTTCGTATTTTTGCTGTAGGTAGGCAGAATAATTACCTAAATAAGTGGTAGAAACTCCCCTTTCCGTTTCGACAATTTTGGTACAGAGACGATCAAGAAATTCCCGGTCGTGGGAAACTATGACCATAGGAGTAGTTAAATCCTTGAGGAATTTTTCTAACCATTCAATGGTTTCTAAGTCTAAATGGTTAGTCGGTTCATCGAGGAGTAAAATATCGGGAGTTTGCAGGAGAATTTTGCCTAAACTCATCCGCATTTGCCAACCACCACTAAAGGAACTTACCAAGCGATCGCCGTCATCAATAGTAAAGCCCATTTCTGGTAAAATTTTCTCGATGCGCGCTTCTAATCCGTAACCATCTAACGCTTCAAATTGTCTTTGTAAGCGATCCAATTGATGAATTAAGCGATCTAATTCTTCGGGATCAGCTTTTTCCATGCGCTGGGGAATTTCTATTAGTTGATGGTGGACTTGATTCGCTTCTTGAAACACCGTCCAAAATTCCTCCCGTACCGTCCGACGGGGATCCACTTCAAATTCTTGGGTAAGATAGCCGATATGGAGACTGGTAGGACGGATGATCTCCCCAGCGGTGGGTTCCACTTCCCCCATAATAATTTTCAGCTGGGTGGATTTTCCGGCCCCATTGACTCCCACCAAACCGATGCGATCGCCAGTTTTTACTTCCCAAGTGACATCTTTTAACACTTCTCCCGTCGGGTAAATCTTACTAATTCTCTCTAGTCGTAGCATCGCTGATTTTTCTCCAGTCCTAGGCAGTTGAGGCAGTCCGCCTCTATTGTAACATTTAGTTAAGCTTTATCTGGTCTTTGTCAAGTTTTCTCGATTGAGCCACCTGACACTATTTTTTATCTGAAAGAGATAATAATGCTTAATCCCTACCCCATAAAAAAAGAAACGGCTAGTTTAATCACCAGAGATGGAATTAGTTTAGTTGCCGATATTTATCGTCCCGATAGTAGGGAATCTTTTCCCATTTTACTAATGCGACAACCCTACGGAAAAACGATCGCTTCTACGGTGGTTTATGCCCATCCTAGCTGGTATGCACGTCAGGGTTATATTGTGGTAATTCAGGATGTCCGGGGACGGGGAAACTCGACGGGAAATTTTAATTTATTTGCCCATGAAATTAGCGACGGATTAGAAACTATTGAATGGGTTTTAACTATTCCTAATAATACGGGTGTGGTGGGAATGTATGGTTTTTCCTATCAGGGAATGACTCAATTATACGCCGCTACTAATGGTCATGCTGCTTTAAAAACTATTTGCCCAGCAATGATCGCTCACGATTTATATCGAGATTGGGGCTATGAAAATGAAGCATTTAATTTCCAATATAATCTCGCTTGGGCAATACAATTAGCAGCGGAAACAGCTAGATTAAAAGGGGACGAAACTGCCTATCAAAAACTCTGGGTAGCTTCCCGAAATTTACCCCTTTTTGATCCTATTGCTGCCTCTCCCCAAATTCTGCAAGATTTAGCTGCTGATTCTTTTTATCACGATTGGATTACTCGTTATCTTCCCGATGACTATTGGCAAAATTTATCCCCGCAAAACCTTTTAAAAAATATCGATTTACCGATGTTACATATCGGGGGTTGGTTCGATCCTCATCTCCGGGGAACTTTGGGTTTATACCAAGAAATGCAAGCGCGTTCTATCTATCCCCAACAGCTAATTATTGGTGCTTGGACTCATCTACCCTGGGGGAGAAAAGTAGGAGAGATAGATTATGGTCAAGAGGCAATTAGTCCCGTGGATAAAATGCAGCTGCAATGGTTTGATTATTTCTTAAAAGGTCAGGAAACGGAGTTATTAAAAACTCCTCCTATGTATCTATTTCAAATGGGGTCTAATCAATGGCGATATCTGGAGAAGTTTCCCAGAGAAAATCAGCAAATTTATTATCTTGCTAGTCAAGGTTTAGCCAATCTGCGCGAGGATGAGGGGAAATTAAGCGCGATTTTGTTAGAACCTGCGATCGAGGATACCATCGTTCACGATCCTTGGCGACCGGTCCCATCTTTAGGAGGTCATAGCGCCCTACCGGGGGGAATATTCGACCGCACCATGCTAGACTGTCGCAGTGATGTGATTACCTACACTTCTCCCCCCCTAGAGAAAGATTTAACGATTTTGGGTAGTCCCCGTCTGGATTGTTATTGTCAAGCAGATGCGGTTAGTTTCGATATCTGTGCGGTGGTTTCTCAAGTTACCCCCGATGGTCGAGTTTTTAATATCACTCAGGGTTATAAACGGGTAAATAATCCCGAATCGCCCCTAAATATTGCTATGCAGGCCACTTTTATCACTATTCCTCAAGGTCATAGCTTGCGTTTAAGTCTGAGTGCCTCTTGCTTTCCCGCACATCCCGTCAATGCGGGGACCGGCAGCTATCCCCACCAGAGTCGAGCGATCGATTTTTCTATTATCACAATTAAGGTTTTTTGTCAAGGAAATTTTCCCGCAAAATTGCTATTACCTTTAGTCGGGGAAAGCTAAACCGCTGCGGGGATCGCGAATGTATAAACCTAACACCAGTGAGGAGATAACCGTATCCCAGACGGGGGTGAATTTTTCCGCATCATCGACCCAATAATCCATAGTAATTAAACATTGAACCCCGGAACCAATGCCCACGGCAATGCGCGAATAAGCTGGCCGATTTTCTTGGGGGTCGATGAATTGAATTTGCACCCAAACAATGCGTACGGTTTGTCGTTTTTCTTGGATAACTTCGCCGATTTCGTGAGGATTGCGGCTATCTTCACGAGCTAATTTTTTGACCATTCCTTTCAGGGGTAATTCTTTCCAATCTCCGGGGGGAAGTAGATTATAGGAAACCTCTAAACGACAATCATCATCGGGAGGTTTTCTATCTAAAAAACGAAAGGAATTATCATCGGGTTCAAAATGCCAATCTTGCGGAACTTCAAAGCGAACTGCACCGCGACCAGCTACAAAAATACTGTTACCCGGACTAGATTTCCAGTTATGATCTGGATTTAAATCGAGGGTTTCTTTGATCCATTGCAGATTGTGTTTTTTGGATTTAGCCATAGGTATAATCCTGCGATAAGAATCGGACTATAGCTGTCATTATACAGGCTTTTTCCTGAGAATTAACCAAAGCTTCTGTCTTCACCCTTAAGATAACTGCTGTATAATTTTTAGAAATCCCACAGCACGGGATTATCATCCAAGAAATCAGTTACCTGTTTACCAATATTATCAATTAATTTTAGGTCTTCCGGGGTTAAATTAATTGTCATTGCTTGAGCGTTATTAACTGCTTGAGCGGCATTTCTTACCCCAGCAATTGCATTAGTTTGGGGTTGCTTAATTAACCAAGCAAGAGATAATTGAGCTAAGGAACAATTATAGCGGTCAGCAATCGGTTCTAATTGATTTAAAGCCGCTTGTACCCTCGGAAAGTTTTCGCCATGAAAGAGTTTATTTTTAATTCTATGGTCTTCCGCTGCCAACTGATAACCGGTTCTAAATTTTCCTGTTAATAAACCTTGGGCAAGGGGAGAATAGGCCAGAATAGAAATATTATTCTCTATACAATAGGGCATAATTTCCTTTTCTACCGAGCGCCAAAACAGAGAATAGGGAGGTTGAATACTCTCAATTCTGCCGTATTGACTAGCTTCTTCCAGTTGAGAGCGGGAGAAATTGGAAACCCCTATAGCTCGAATTTTTCCCTGTGCTTTCAGATAATTAAGAGCGGCCATAGTTTCAGAAATAGGCACTATTTCCGTGTTCCATGAGCCACTAGGCCAATGAATTTGATAGAGATCGATATAATCAGTTTGGAGGTTTTTTAAAGAGCGATGGCAAGCTGCGATAACTTGCTCATATTTGAGGTGATTAGCAAAAACTTTTGTGGCATAAATTACCTGTTCTCGCACATCGGCTAAAGCTTGAGCGACAATCAATTCTGAGTGACCTTCCCCGTAGATTTCGGCTGTATCTACAGTGGTAATTCCTGCCTCAAAAGCGGCACGAATTGCTTTAATACTTTCCTCATCTTCAATACCTGCCCACATCTTTTTTCCTGCTTGCCAAGTACCCACGAGAAGGGGAGTAATTTCTATATTAGTCTGACCGAGATAGCGTTTTTGCATAACAGTTTTTTGATGGGTTAAGTATGCTTAGGGTTTCAGTCGGGTTTAGGGCTGAAAATCCCAGCTGAAGAGGACTAAGGTGACAAGGATAAAAACTTTTACCGGTAGGGGTGTAAAGAACAAACTTAACAAGCCACAAAAAAGACCTAATAAGCGGGTACTGAGGCTAATTATTTCGCCTTGAACATTGTAGCTAATCGACAGGGCGATTAGGGCTAGAGTAAGGAGAAAAATCATAGTTTTCTTTCCTGAGTCTATTGAGCAGAAAAGCCGTGACTGCTCACGACTTTTTGCCGTTTCTATATCTATTATTAGCTCGATTACTTAGCTATTGACATCGGGGTAAAGTAAACTTTTTTAACGGAAAAGATTAAAAAATCCGTTGAAGAAGCCTGTCAGACCAGTAAAGGGACTTAAAACCGTGCCGAGGGTGTCGGTAGCAGAGGCCAGACCGCTACGATGAACCACCACCACATCATTATTGCGGAGAATCGGGTTAGTTTTCTCGTTGATACCCTGGGAAAAATCGATGTTAATTGAGGTTTTGGTGACGGTCCCGTTAGGATTGAGACGAATTAATTCCACTGTGGACTGATTGGCCCGACGCTTATCAAAGTCTCCTGCGGTTAAAATTGCCTGATTGAGAGGGGTATTGGGAGGAACTTCAATTGTCCCCGGTTTTTTCACCTCCCCGACCACTTTCACGTTAATGGTTTTAGGGGCAAAACTGGCCGATGCTAGGGTTTCCGATTCTTTGGCCGAGATTTCAGTAGCAGTGGGGATAATCACCGTATCCCCTTCTTGAAGAAAGATATCGCCGGTCATATCACCTTTATCGAGCAAACTCCAGAGATCTACGGGGATTTTCTGCTGGGAACCGTCACGAGTATAACGCAGCACTTGTACCTGTCGGATATCAGCGAGAGGTTTGATGCCTCCCGCTTGTTGGATAGCTTGGGTTAGTCGGGCCGGTTTCCTGGTGCCGCCGCGATCTTGGTCATTATTGTTGTTATTGTTATTGTTGGGAGTGGGGACAATGCGATGGGACCCCGGACGATAAACTTCTCCCACCACAGTAACATTAATTTCTCGATCGCTATCTAGTCCAAAATTGGCATCGGCTAATTGATTGACTTCCCCGACGCTAAGGGTTGTTTTGGTGGGAATAACGATGCTATCACCATCTCTGAGGCTAATATCTTGGGTTTTATCGCCTTTTTGGATTAATTGCCAGAGATTGGCTTGAATTAGCTGTTCTTGTCCCTTGAGGTTGCGTCGGATTTGAACTTGACCAATATCGGCCACCGTAGTCACTCCCCCCGCTTGCCGGATTATTTCGGTCAATAGGGGCGTTTTTTGGCTTTGTTCGGGGTTAATTGTGTAAGTACCCGGACGATTGACTTCCCCCGCGATGGCGATTTGCAGAGGCCGGGGGGTGAGAATGCTAACAGTAACCACGGGACGTTTGAGATAGGTGGTGTAACGTTTAGCGAGGGTTTGGCCGGCTTCGGTGACGGTCATTCCCTCCACTTTGACGCTACCAATCAGAGGTAAAGTCAGGGTTCCATCGGCTAAAACGAGGAAATCGCCGCTTAAATCCGCGACTTGGTAAACGGTGACGCGCACTTTATCCCCTTCTCCTAGGGTGTACTCTTTGCTTTCTGCGGGGATAGGAGCAATCGCCTCTTTAGCGGGTGCAGGACTACTCGCAGGAGTGGCTTGGACTGGGCGGGCTTCTAAGGAAGTTAGGGGGGCAATAGTGCCGATAATTAACAGATAACGTAGTGATTTACTGATTAAATCCTGTAATTGGCTGCTATTTAACATGATCAATAGGATTAATTTTATCGTTGACATTGGCAATCAGTGTAGCACAAATAGTCGATCGCCTATGGAAAACCCCTGTAATATCCCATCTATCGAGAGTTACCGCTAACTTTGACATACTCCCACCGTCAAGCTACGCTGTGACGGGGGATTCTTGACCCATCGCTGTTAGAAATTCCTTGTTCAACGAGACAGCTTAGATTCTCAATGTCTCCATTAAGAATCCAGAGGCCGGACTCTCCCAAGGCGTTTGGGTCGGTTTCTGTTTGCCCAACAGTACCGTTGAGATGATTTCCCAAATATTTCAACCCTTTTTTAAGAATATTGATTGCTGCATTATGATCCCTATCTAAGACTGTTTTACA
>NZ_JADBSA010000154.1:0-8138 GCF_020246945.1 Microcystis sp. M113S1
GTTATCAGTTATCAGTTATCAGTTATCAGATGTAAGTTTTAAGTTAATTAGTTAGTTATCTTTATAGCAGTTTTCATCAGAATGAGGTATGGGCAAGGGGCTTAAACCCTTTGTTGGCAAAACTTGTTGATACCTCAGTAAAGTGAAAAGCGCTATATCTTTATACCTGTTTACTGATCACTGATCACTGTTTACTGTTTACTGATCACTGTTTACTGATCACTGATCACTGTTTACTGTTTACTGATCACTGTTTACTGATTACTGTTCACTGTTTACTGATTACTGTTCACTGAAAATGCTCCCCAACCCCCTAAAACCCTATGATTAAAACCTCTGTTTCTCTAGCTGATTTCACTTCCTACCGGGTGGGGGGAAGAGCGCAATGGTATGCCGAACCCATTAATCTAGAGGAATTAAGAGAAGTGTTCGCTTGGTGGCGATCGCAAGATTTGCCCTTGACTGTTTTGGGGGCTGGTTCAAATTTACTAATCAGCGATCGAGGTTTACCCGGACTTGTCCTCAATACTCGCCATCTGCGATCGAGTTGTTTTGATGGCGAAACTGCTACGATTACAGCAGCAGCGGGGGAACCCCTGCCAAAAATAGCTTGGAGAGCGGCAAAACGGGGCTGGAAGGGCTTAGAATGGGCGGTGGGTATCCCCGGTACGGTGGGGGGTGCTGTGGTGATGAATGCGGGCGCACATACCTCCTGTGTGGCGGATCGATTAGTACGGGCGCTGGTATTAAATCCCGATGGTCAGTTAGAAACTTTAAGCAAAGAAGATTTAAATTATAGTTATCGCAGTTCTTCTCTGCAAGGGGATCAACGTTTAGTTATCGAAGCCACATTTCAGTTAGAAGCGACCGATAATCGCAAGGAAATAATGGCAATTACTACCCATAATTTACTCCATCGCAAAAGTACCCAACCCTATGATCGTCCTAGTTGTGGTAGTGTTTTCCGCAATCCTAAACCGCAATTTGCCGGGGCTTTAATTGAGGAAATGGGATTAAAAGGTTATCAAATTGGTGGGGCGCAAGTATCAGAATTACACGCTAATTTTATCCTGAATATTGGTTCGGCAAAAGCGTCGGATATTCTGCGTTTAATTCGTCATGTGCAGGAACAAGTGTTCGATCGCTGGTCTTTGTGGTTAGAACCAGAGGTGAAAGTTTTAGGGGAATTTGACGGGATTTAACTATTTTTCTCGATAACGGTGGAACTCAGCCGCGATGGGCTGGAGTGCGACGGCAGATATTTTTATAATCCTCTAGAACTGCAATCTGAATAATTGCCTCACGATTAGCATTGACGTTACCTATAATCATTGAAATAAATTTGCCCCAATCAAACCGACTCGATGAACTGCTCGATGTGCGATACGCAATCGGCGATCTGCTATGCAGTGCCTTCGGCATCGCACTGGGGTGTTGAGTCCGTCGGCTGCAAACCCTGGTTAGGCAACTGATAGCCGTTTGACTTTGATATTGCCAATTGTCTGCTCTGCTTGCCATAGATCGTATTGCATTTGCTGATTGAGCCAACTTTCAGGAGATGTATCGAAAGCTTTCCCTAAGCGAATTGCCATTTCGGGGCTAATACCTGCCCTACCATTTAAGATGGCAGATAGGGTTTTTCGACTTACACCCAATGCTTCAGCAGCCTCAGTCACAGTCAGATTCAAAGGTTCGAGACAAAGTTCTTTAAGAACTTCACCAGGATGTGGTGGATTATGCATTTTCATCAGTGGTAGTCCTCAAGATCGACATCACAAGCATCAACACCGTCAAAGGTGAAAGTGATCCGCCAGTTTCCAGATACTCTCACCGTCCAGGTTCCTTTACGTTGCCCTGCCAGTTCATGAAGTACCAATCCGGGCAAGTTCATGTCTTGCGGTGAAGTTGCAGCACTGAGACGAGCCAGAATCAGCCGAATTCGTTTGGCATGATTTGCCTGAATGCCTCGGGTGGTTCCCGACTCAAAGAACTGCTCTAGTCCTCGATGCTTGAAACTGACTATCATCCATTAAGTGTAACCCATAACGTTACTGGTTACAACCCAACGATAAAAAAATAACGCCTACTATTTTTAATATATCTCGTGGGTGGTGCGTTACGACGGATTGCTAGTCCTAAGATAAGAGCAGAGATTGTCGCCGTCTAACGCACCCTACTGGACTATTGATTATACGGAAACTTTGCGTATATTACGCCCAAAAGCGTGTTAGCCAGATTAGCCTACTGCTAGTGGAGCGGTAGGAGCCACATTAGGGAACGCACCCTACGGCGATGGCAATCACACTAACTATATACTAGACGGATTTTTTCCATACAACACCCCAAATACGGATTTTCTGGCTCTTCGTTACTTGTTATGGTTCGATAGGGTGGCATAAATAAACTAAATCCTTATCTGGCAAGAGATTTAATTGATTAGTTCGCTCTAGATCAAAAACAATTGACAAAAATCGCCAAACGTTTTTCTCTATAAGGGTTCCGTCCCTTATAACCCCCGTACATTGCATAACACAAACCGAAGAACCCATTTGTCGCCGTGCCTAGAATTTTATTGTCTAGTACAGCATCGCTACTATAGCACGATCGATTTAACTTGACTAGGAATGGATAAAGGCAAATAATCAATTAATCGATCGAGATCAAGACTCAATGTCTGATAACTTGTTATTGGTGGGGTAGGGAATCACCTAAGTCACCCTGTTGAATTATGTCTTGTCATTAAAAATGTTTAAGCGATCGCTTTTCTTGCCCCTGTTGATTTTATCCCTTAGTTGTACGCTGCTTTTTAGTGCTTGTCGTCAACAAACAGCTAATAATCCTCCAGCAACGGACAATAATAACACAGAAACTTTAAAACTTTTATATTGGCAAGCGCCGACGATTTTAAATCCCCATCTCTCCACGGGATTTAAAGACTCAGAAGCGAGTCGCATTACCTTAGAACCTTTGGCTAGTTTCAATGAAAAAGGGGAATTAGTTCCTTTTTTAGCGGCAGAAATTCCTACTATTGAAAATGGGGGAGTTGCCCGGGATGGTAAATCGGTGACATGGAAGCTAAAAAAAGATATTAAATGGTCAGATGGTACTCCTTTTACTGCCAAAGATGTCATCGCTACCTATAATTTTATTACCAATCCGAAAACTGGTTCTACTAGCGCTGGCAATTATGAAATAGTTAAAAGTGTGGAAGCGATCGATCCCCATACAGTTAAAATAACTTTTAAGCAAGTTAATCCCGCTTGGTCATTAGTTTTTGTGGGGACAGAAGGGATGATTTTACCTGCCCATCTCTATGAAAAGTATAGCAATGAAACAGCACGTCAAGCCCCTGCTAATTTATTACCAGTGGGAACTGGCCCCTATAAAGTGGTAGAGTTTAAACCGGGAGACACGGCAGTTTATGAACCAAATTCTTTCTTTCGAGAAGCGGATAAATTAGGTTTTCAAAGAATAGAATTAAAAGGAGGAGGTGATGCAACTTCGGCGGCACGAGCGGTTTTACAGACAGAGGAGGCGGATTATGCCTATAATTTGCAAGTAGAGGCAAGGGTTTTAAGTGATTTAGAAAAAGCGGGTCGGGGTCAGTTAATATCTAGTTTCGGTTCTTTGATTGAACGAGTTTTATTTAATCTGAGTGATCCTAATCAAGTTACTCCTGAAGGTGAGAGGTCTAGTATTAAGTTTCCCCATCCTTTTTTGAGTGATGTGAAAGTAAGAGAAGCTTTGTCTTTAGCTGTTGATAGAGATACTATTGCCACGCAACTTTATGGTATTACTGGGAAAACAACTCCTAATTTTATTGTGATGCCATCAGAATATAATTCTCCCAATACTAGCTATGAATTTAATCTAGAAAAGGCTAAGAAATTACTAGATGATGCGGGATGGAAAGATAGTAATGGTGATGGCACTAGGGATAAAAATGGGGTAGAAATGAAATTAGTTTTTCAAACCACTGTCAATCCTCTCCGTCAGAAAACCCAAGAAATTATCAAACAAAGTTTACAAGCGATCGGGGTAGAAGTAGAATTAAAAACTGTTGATGCCAGTATTTTCTTTTCTAGCGATCCTGCTAACGATGACACGGTAGAAAAGTTTTATGCTGACCTACAAATGTACACTACAGGTAATAATAGTCCCGATCCGAAAGCCTATTTTAAAACCTTTACCTGTAGCGAAATTCCCCAAAAAGCTGATGGTTGGTCTGGGGATAATTATGCTCGTTATTGTAATCCTGAATACGATAAATTATGGCAAGCTTTTAGTCAGGAATTAAACCCAGAAAAACGGCGAGAAATAGCGATTAAAATGAATGATATGTTAATCAATGATTTTGTGATTATTCCCCTAGTTCATCGTGCCGATGTGGTGGCAATTAGCAATAGTTTATCGGGGTTTGAATTAACTCCCTGGGATAGAAATACCTGGAAGATCAAAGACTGGAAGCGTAGTAAATAAATGCTGAAATATTTTCTGAGAAGATTATTATTTTCGATTCCCACTCTTTTAGCTATTAGTATGGTAGTTTTTGGCATTTTGGCCCTAGCACCGGGGGATCCGATGGGAGAATTTGCCGCTAATCCTGCTATTACAGAAGCAGTGCGAGAAAATATTCGCAAAAGTTTCGGATTAGATCAACCCCTTCCTGTGCGTTATGTCAAGTGGTTGTTAGCATTTCTTCAAGGAGATATGGGCTATTCTTTCACCAGTCGCAGCCCAGTTTTTACCCTAATTTGGCAGCGTTTACCCACAACTCTCTGGATTGTCGGTATTGCCTATATTTTCGGGGTTTTAATCGCTTTTCCTTTGGGCATAATTTCAGCAGTCAAGCGCTATTCTTGGTTAGACAAAATTATCTCTACTTTTTCGCTGCTTGGCTTTTCTTTACCCACCTTTGTGACGGGATTATTATTAATAATTATCTTTAGTGTGCAGTTAAACTGGCTACCATCTTTTTATAACAGTACCCTAGAAATCAACGATTTTAATAGTTTGATCGAGCAGGTTAAACAGTCAATTATGCCCATAACTGTATTAAGCTTATATCAAGGGGCGATGTTGATGCGTTTCGTGCGTTCTTCCGTAACTGAAGAAATTCACCAAGAGTACGTTAAAACTGCCTTAGCGAAGGGACTAACTAATTTTTCCGTCCTAACTAAGCATATAGTTCGCAATGCTTTAATCCCCGTTGTCACCCTGATTGCTCTCGATATTCCCTCAATTTTTACCGGTGCTTTAGTTACAGAACAAGTGTTTCGTGTGCCGGGTATCGGTGCTTTATTAATCGATTCTATTTCCCGCAGTGATACCCCCGTAGTGATGGCGATTACCTTTATTTATGGGATTTTAATTGTTATCTTTAACTTAATTGCCGATTTAACCTATAGTTGGCTCGATCCGCGAGTCAGATATTAACTATGAACATTACAGAATCCTTACACACGGCGATTTTAGTCACCGATCTAGAAAAAGCCGTTAACTTTTACGAAAATGTTCTAGGATTGACTAGAATCGATCGCCCTTTGCAATACGATGGGGTTTGGTATCAAGTGGGAGATTATCAAATTCATTTAATTGTCGATAGCAATTACCAAAACTACCGTCCCAATCCCGAAAAGTGGGGACGCAATCCTCATCTTGCCTTCGCTATTGATGACGTGGCAGCCATGGGTAACTATCTAGAAAGTCAAGGTTATACAATTGAAATGAGTGCCTCGGTTAGAAAGGCATTATTTGTCAGTGATACCGACGGTAATATCCTAGAAATGAGCCAAATTTAGCCTAAAAAATTCCCCAATATGTTAGACCAATTACAGACTCAACTCTATCATCTTGAACAATACGCCGATCGCTTAGTGACTTCCCAACTAACTCACCTTAGTTTTGTCAGTATTGCCGTGATTTTTCTAGCTGGTTTACTCACCAGTCTTACCCCCTGTATGCTGTCGATGTTGCCGATTACCGTCGCTTATATCGGGGGTTACGAAAATAAAGGCCGTCTAGCGGCTTTTTGGCAGTCCACATGGTTTTCCCTGGGATTAGCCACCACCTTAGCGGGATTGGGACTAATTGCCGCTACTTTAGGAAAAGTCTATGGACAAGTGGGGATCGGTTTACCGATTATCGTCAGTGCGATCGCTATTTTCATGGGGTTAAACCTCTTGGAATTATTACCCCTGCGCTTCCCCTCCCTTGGCGCTACCGATTGGATTACCGGCGATTTTCCCCCGATTTTGCGGTCCTATCTTCTCGGTTTAACATTTGGTTTAATCGCCTCTCCATGTAGTACACCAGTTCTAGCAACTTTATTGGCATGGGTGGCAAATACAGGAGATTTAAGCTTAGGAGGGGGATTATTGTTATCCTACACTGCCGGCTATGTTTTACCGCTGATTATCGTCGGTTCTTTTACTGCTTCGCTGAAAAGCTTTCTTTCCCTGCGTCAATGGTCCGGGTGGATTAATCCCGTCAGTGGGGTTTTATTAATCGGTTTTGGAGTTTTTTCTTTATTATCTCGTCTGCTGTGATGGTGGAGAGTTATGATAGATAATTGGCTAGAATTGCAAAACTTTTAACTATGACTATATCGGAAACTTCCTCAAATTTAAAGAATACACCGCCCCAATGGGGACGTAAATTTATCCAGACTATTGCCGATCTGCGATTGGCAATTATCCTCTTACTTTTAATCGCTATTTTTAGCATTTCTGGGACAGTAATCGAACAGGGACAATCCCTATCTTTTTACCAAGCTAATTATCCTGAGAAACCCGCTTTATTTGGGTTTCTGACTTGGAAAGTTTTATTACTAATGGGATTAAATCATGTTTATAGTACTTGGTGGTATCTATCATTATTAATTCTCTTTGGTTCCAGTTTAACCGCTTGCACCTTCCGACGACAATTTCCTGCTTTAAAGGCAGCAAGAAAATGGCAATTTTATCAACAATCTCGCCAATTTCAAAAACTAGCTTTAAGTGCTGAATTAGAAACGGGTTCCCTAGAATCCCTAACCCCCTTGTTAGAAAAAAAAGGCTACAAAGTTTTTCTAGAAAATAACAGTCTCTATGCTCGTAAAGGTCTGATTGGTAAAATCGGTCCGATTATCGTTCATGCAGCCATGTTAATTATTTTAGCAGGAGCGATCTGGGGAGCGTTAACCGGCTTTTTCGCTCAAGAAATGGTAGCTAGTGGCGATAGTTTTCAGGTTAAAAATATTATTGAAGCTGGACCCTTATCTAAAAATTCTCTCCCTAAGGATTGGGGGATTAAAGTTAATCGTTTTTGGATTGATTATAGTCCTCAAGGTGATATAGAACAATTTTATTCTGATTTGTCGGTGATCGATGATCAAGGACAGGAGCTCGATCGCAAGACTATTCAAGTTAACCAACCTTTGCACCATAAAGGGGTGACTTTTTATCAAACCAGTTGGGGAATTGCTGGGGTAAAAGTACAGGTGAATAATAGTCCGATCCTACAGCTACCGATGGCTAGTTTAGACACCAAAGGTAATGGACAAATCTGGGGAACTTGGATTCCGACTAAAACCGATCTTAGTGAGGGAGTTTCTCTTTTAACCAGAGATTTACAAGGTACGGTAATTGTCTATGATGCTAAGGGAGATTTAACCTCTGCTGTACGAGAAGGAATGACGATTCCTATCAATGGAGTTAATCTAAAAATAGTCGAATTAGTGGGCAGTACAGGTTTACAAATTAAGGCAGATCCAGGAGTCCCGATCGTCTATTTAGGTTTTGCTTTACTGATGATGGGAGTGGTAATGAGTTACTTTTCCCATTCCCAAATTTGGGCTTTACAATTGGGCGATCGCTTTTATATTGGTGGTAAAACTAATCGCGCTCAAGTCAGTTTTGAACGGGAAATAATTGATACCATTGAAAGGCTAAAGTTAAAGTAGAATTGACGTTAATCTGGTGTCGTTTCCCGATAAAAAGTTCTGTTTATCTATCTATTGTTTGCTGAATAAATCTAAAAACCTTATCCAACAAGGTTTTTAGACTTTTTTTCCCTCAAAAAGTGCCGACCCTTGGAGTGATTGGGGGGAAAATTCAGGGACTTTTTCCCTGAAAATTAGGTAATTGACCACCTGAAAA
>NZ_JADBSA010000155.1:0-4754 GCF_020246945.1 Microcystis sp. M113S1
GCTTTAACTTTAAACTCTAAGACAAACATTTTACGCAGGGGGTACTTAGATAAAATCAGTATAGCACAATAAAAGTTAAGTTAACAAGCTATAGTTTAAAAAGCCGTCCTAAAAGGACGGGGCTTTAACCCAAAATTTCGATAATTAGCGTTTGTCTAACTGTTGTTTATTAAAATTAATGGCTGTTCGTTACTCTTTATGCTAAATCAACATACAAGATGCCAAGACAACAATACTGGTTCTTCGTTACTTGGTATGGTTTGATCGGGGGGCATAAATCGACTAAATCCATATCTAGCAAGAGACTTAATTGATTAGTTCGTTCTAGTCGGGTGTTGGGTAAAATTGGCAGCGATCGGCTTTCTCCATGGCTCAGGTTCTAGCATATATCGTGTAAATGCGCTAATATTCAAACTAAAGCCGTCCTTTTAGGACGGGGTTTGGAACTCAATTTTTCGATGACGACAATAATCGACGAGTTAAGGCAACAATGGCAAGATCGCCTCTCGCAAACAGAGGATTCCTTAACCGATCGCCAACGGGAGACTATTATCAATTGGTTACTCGGTGAAGATAGCCAACGTTGGGAAAATTTAGATGGGAGAGATTTAGAAATCGCTAAACGGGGATTAGTCTATCTTTGGCAAATTTTACGGCAACGCTATCTCAAAGTTAGTCCCACCCGCGCCTATCGTAACCTGATCGATCGTCTCGGCGCTTGTGTCACTCTCCGGCAAAAAATTCGCACTTGGGTTTCCTTAAGTCGCGATCGTCAGCAAGCGGTGGCCGATGTCTTGCAAGAAGTTATTCAAGAGATGTTAAATAGCGATCGCTATCTGCAATCCCAGTTAGCATGGATCGCTCGTTGTACCAACGATCAAGCTACTCGCGATCGGCTGGTGTTAGCCACCCTAGAGGAATACGCTCTGCGTCCGATCCGCAATCAACCCCTGTTAGCCTATCGTTTTGTTAATTATCTCCGTCGTCAAGCGAAAAGCGGTATCACTAATGTGCCGCGGGAAGAAATGATCCGGATTCTCTCCGATGAAATTAGTGGCGATGAGGGGGAAAATAGCTTAAGTTTACTGGATCAAAATGCGATCGCTACCTACGAAGATGAACGCACTGGCCAAGAAGCGCAAATTCTCCGCGTAAAAGTTCAAGAGAGTTTTGCTAGGTATCTAGAGGAAAATGTTAGTCCGGAGGCGGTGACTTGGTTTAACCTCTATCTAGGCGGCCAAAGCCAAGATGCGATCGCCAAAGAGATGAATATTCCCATTCAACGGATTTATCGTCTCCGGGAAAAAGTTGGCTATCATGCGATTAAGGTTTTTGCCCTCAAGGAAGGGGCAGAATTAATCAGTGAATGGTTAGAAATCAGCCCGAAAGAGCATAATTTTGGCTTAACTCTCAGTCAATGGCAAATTTACTATGCAGCCCTTTCTCCCACGGGTAAAAGCGTTATCGATGGCTTAAAAGCGGGTAAAACCCTTGAGGAAATCGCCAGCGAATTAAACTGTAAACACACGCAAGTGGTCAAAGAATGGACGCAACTTTATCTAAGCGCCCAAAGTCTCAGGACAAAAACCTAATCAGTAATCAGTAATCAGTGATCAGTAATCAGTAATCAGTAATCAGTGATCAGTAATCAGATGCGAGTTTTAAGTGAGTGGTATTCAGTGAGAAGTATTATAGTCATTTCAGATAAGTCTGATACAGTCTAGACCGATCAAACCCTTATCAACTCTGGCATTCATATTCTCAATCTTAATTGAAATGACTATAAATGGCAGTTTCCCACTCCCCATCCCCTTTTTGATTTTTTACTTCAAGAAATATGTGGATTATTAGCAAAAAAGTCGGGGTATTTACCCATTATTTAACCCCTACGGGTACATTTACCCCCAGCATCGACAAAGCCAGTAAATTTTCTGCTCGGGAAATGGCGGATATTATGGCTAAAAAATACGGGGGAATAGTCGAGGCAATGAAATAATTATGACCATTGGCATTTGGATTTTAGGGGATCAATTATGGACAGGACAAGCGGCATTAGCTAATCGTCAAGCCTATGCACGGGAAACACCGGTTATTTTAATTGAATCCCACAATCATATTCGACAAAGACCCTATCATCAGCAAAAATTAGTTTTAATCTGGTCGGCGATGCGTCATTTTGCCGAAGAATTAAAAACTTTAGGATGGTCTGTAACCTACGAAGTTGCTGAAGATTTTGAACCGATTTTATCTGCTTGGATTGAACGATTAGGTATTAAAGAATTACAGATTATGATGCCTAATGATTTACCTTTTCTTAGATTAATCAAAAATCTGAATTTAGACTGTGTTATAACCCTAATTGATAATAATCACTTTCTCTGGACTAGGACAGATTTCAATAATTGGGCTAAATCTCGTAAAAGACTATTACTAGAGGATTTCTATCGAGAAAGTCGTAAAAAATGGCAGATTTTAATCGAGGATAATCAACCGATAGGAGGACAATGGAACTTTGATAAACAAAACCGCAAACCGCCCAAGGATGGATTAAAAACTGCTGCTCCTCTTTGGTTTGAACCCGATGAAATTACCCTTCAGGTTATCGCTGATGTAGAAGCTTTAGATATTCCTAAATATGGAAAAATCAAACCTTTTCGCTGGGCAGTAAACCGCAGACAAGCTTTACAGGTTTTGGAGCATTTTATCACTAATTGTCTGCCTAACTTTGGCCCCTACCAAGATGCGATGATAACGGAAGAAGAAACCCTCTGGCATTCCCTATTATCTCCCTATCTTAATCTAGGATTATTAACGCCATTGGAAGTGATTCAAGCGGCAGAAATTGCCTATAAAAAAGATAATTTAGCCCTAAATAGCATCGAAGGATTTATCCGTCAGGTGTTGGGATGGCGGGAATATATGCAGGGAATTTATCATTATCTGGGAGAAGATTACGCTAATCATAATTGGTTTGAGCATCAACAACCCTTACCGGCTTTCTTTTGGGATAGTAATCAAACCGAGATGAATTGCCTCAAACAAGTATTATCACAGGTGGAAAATACCGGTTATGCCCATCATATTCAAAGATTAATGATTTTGAGCAATTTTGCCTTAATTTTTGGTTGCTCTCCCCCAGCAGTTGAGAACTGGTTTCATAGTGTTTTTATCGATGCCTACGATTGGGTAATGCAGACTAATGTGTTGGGAATGGGACAATTTGCCGATGGGGGAATTCTCGCCTCTAAACCCTACGCCGCCTCGGCCAACTATATTGATAAAATGAGTGATTATTGTCGGGGTTGTGTGTATAAAAAAAATGAACGAGTCGGGGATTTAGCCTGTCCTTTTAACTTTCTTTACTGGGATTTTTTGGCACGACATCGAGAAAAATTAAAGTGCCAAGGTCGAGTTAATATGATTTTAGGTCATCTCGATCGAATGTCGGCAGATGAACTTAATCAAATGCGCTGCCAGTCCAACCAATTAAGAGCTATCAGTTGTCAGGAGTCAGGAGTCAGGAGTCAGGAGTCAGGAGGTGATAGGGAGATAGGGTTTTGGGGTGATAGGGTTTTGGGGTGATAGGGTTTTGAGGTGATAGGGTGATGAGACAACTTCCCCACTTCCCCACTTCCCCACTTCATAATTCATAATTCATAATTCCCATCTTCCCACTTCCCCACAACCCAAACCCACTATGATAATTGCTATATGAGTAAATCTAAGGAAAAAAACCGGATTGCCTATCAGGAATTTGGAGATCAAAGTAATTCCCAAGCTTTTGAGCGTTCCATTCCTGAATTACCGCCGAATCAGCAGAATTTGCGAGTACAAACCTCCCGCTCTGGTCGTGCGGGAAAAACCGTTACCATAGTTACAGGTTTTCAATGTCAAACCGAAACTCTGACTAAATTATTAAAACAGTTAAAAACTGCTTGCGGAACGGGTGGTACAGTTAAAGAAAATGCCATTGAGATCCAAGGAGATCATCGCCAAAAAATTCTACAAATTCTCATTGAATCGGGTTACAAAGCCAAAATTAGCGGAGGATAGCTAAAAATCATGATTCCCTCTTGGTTGCTTATCGGTGTCGTGGGATTTTTGGTCGCGTTAGGTGGGGGATTACTTAATTCTCGGGATGTACGTTGGTTTGCGCGATTGCGTCGTCCCGATTGGTTAACCTTTGAAAGATTAATCCCTCTTATCTGGACAATTATCTATATTTGTGGGGCAATTTCTGCTTATTTAGTCTGGGAAGCGCAACCGGCTAATCGCTGGTTTTTGATGGCTTTTTATCTGTTGGTGGAATTGACTATTACTGCCTATACTCCCGTCACCTGTAAACTACGCAGTCTCAAAGCGGGAACGATTATCGGAGGTACGGGTTTTTTCTTGGGTTGTCTTCTGGCGCTATTGGTTTTCCCTGTTTCTTCTTGGGCGGGCATCCTACTCCTACCCTACCTGATTTGGAGTCCGATCGGTACCTATGTGACTTGGGAAATGATCCATCTCAATCCTAGGGATGTCTAGATAGGGTCTGCTGAAAAAGTTTCTTGTGGTGTGGGGTGTGGGGTGTAGGGTGTAGGGTTTTACCGATTTTGAGGGGGTCAATTACCTAATTTTCAGGGAAAAAGTCCCTGAATTTTCCCCCCGATCACCCCCAGATCCGGTACTTTTTGATTGACAAAAAGTCTAAAAGTCTTACCCAACAAGGTTTTAGATTTATTCAGCAAGCTCTGATTAAATACTATAAA
>NZ_JADBSA010000156.1:0-5776 GCF_020246945.1 Microcystis sp. M113S1
CATCTTTTACCCAATGTAACTGATTTTCTATTTTCCAATGTCCTCGAATAATTTTAGCAAATACTTGGGCGGATTCGGTTAGGCTACTGATATAGTAAGCTGTTTCTTCATAAGTTTTATCCCCGCGACTACCCTTTCTTTATACTTTAATAATTCGGCGCAGATTTTCAAACCCTTGTCTTTCATTTTTCCTCACTTTAAAAACTTCTATTTTTCTTGATATTTTTCGACCATGACTATTATCTTATTCAAGAAAACAACTTGATGGCTTTGAGGAATTACTCAGGTCTTGTATTCGCTTATAAAGATTTTTCTGATTTCCTTTAACGGTGATAACATAATCATTTTTACTCTTGATTATTAAGCTGATTGTTTTTTTCTGACAGTGTCAAGCATCGCCAGTAAAAACTTTATTTTGGAGAGAGCAATCCTCAATTATAGCTTGACCTTCCTCGATTTCAGACCCTTTTTTGTTTTGGATTCTTTTTAAGTGTAATACCAGTCCACTTTCTTGACTAAACAATGAGACAAACATGATAAAATTTTGGTGAGCATTGTTAGGATTCTCTAGGGTGTTTTTGAGACTTTTTCCATCTATATCTAGCCAATTTATATCACTTCTTTGTCCATATTCTTCTAATGCCCATTCATTAAACATTTTTAACAAACTCTGCCATTCAACTCCCATCATTACCCTTCTAATTGTTGAAGACGATGGGACTCTTTCTGGAATTATGTTAAATTCTTGACTGAGCCTGTGCCGATTATTTTGAGCAAACTCTCCTAGCTCTCTATAACCTGAGTATCCTAGCATTGTTCCCAGTATTATTACTACTAATACTATCCATAAAGGGTGCATTTTTCCTTTATCTTTCCGAAAGTCCTTGACTTGTTTCAGTTTTTCTATTAAGCTCAACATATATTTTAAAAATTGCCGGTCACTTCTCATTTTACAAAGACAGTGATCGCTTTTACTTTTGATATTCTGATGGGAGAATGAAACAGCCCTAAGGGCAAGGGGGGGGAGAGTCCGACAAGAAAGGTTTTCAGTGGAGACATTGAGAATCTAAGCTGTCTCGTTGAACAAGGAATTTATAACAGCAATGTAGAAAGAATCCCCCGTCACAGCGTAGCTTGACGGTGGGAGTATGTCAACAGAGGAAATGAACTATGTCCCAAGATAAGCCGATCCAACGCCAAATTCTACCGATTCCCGACTTGACCACCTTCGGTCTAATCACCTACGACGCGAAGAATCCGGACACTGACTATCCCCCGATTCGAGATATCCGACCGCCGGACGGCGCGCCCAACGTGCTGATCGTGCTGCTCGATGACGTGGGCTTCGGAGCCTCCAGCGCCTTCGGTGGGCCGTGCAATACCCCCACTTTCGAGCGATTAGCGGCACAGGGGCTAAAATATACCCGTTTTCATACCACTGCCCTCTGCTCTCCCAGCCGCGCGGCTTTGCTCTCCGGAAGGAATCATCACTCGGTCGGCATGGGCAACATCACCGAAACCGCCACCTCCGCCCCCGGGCAGAGTTCCGTTCGTCCCAACACCAAAGCCCCCCTCGCCTTGACCCTGAAGCTGAACGGCTATTCCACGGCGCAGTTCGGTAAGTGTCACGAGGTACCGGTTTGGCAAACCAGCCCGATCGGCCCCTTTGACGCTTGGCCCTCCGGCGGGGGTGGATTCGAGTATTTCTACGGCTTTATCGGTGGCGAGAATAACCAGTGGGAGCCGGCACTGTACGAGGGAACAACCCCGATCGAACCGCCGAAAACCCCGGAGAAAGGGTATCACCTGACCGAAGATCTGGCCGATCGAGCGATCG
Organism: Microcystis sp. M113S1; assembly: GCF_020246945.1. Classification (NCBI taxonomy): domain Bacteria; kingdom Bacillati; phylum Cyanobacteriota; class Cyanophyceae; order Chroococcales; family Microcystaceae; genus Microcystis; species Microcystis sp. M113S1. The sequence goes on from NZ_JADBSA010000156.1 coordinate 1,838, forward strand.
CTTGGGTCAGTCAACAAAAGGCCCTCGCCCCCGATAAGCCTTTCTTTATGTACTTCGCCCCCGGAGCGACCCATGCCCCCCACCACGTCCCCAAGGAATGGATCGACAAGTATCGGGGCCAATTCGCTCACGGTTGGGATCACCAGCGCGAGATTACCTTTGCCCGACAGAAAGAACTGGACGTAATTCCCCAAAATGCCGAACTCACCCCCCGTCACGCCGAAATTCCCGCCTGGGATGACATGGACGAGCGCCTGAAGCCGGTATTAGAGCGCCAGATGGAGGTGTACGCCGCCTTTATGGAACATACCGATGATCAGGTGGGACGGGTGATTCAAGCCTTAGAAAATCTAGAAATCCTCGACGATACGCTCGTTTACGTCATCATCGGCGATAACGGCGCATCCGCCGAGGGAACGCTTCAGGGCGCGTTTAACGAGATGGCCAACTTTAACGGATTAGCGGGTCTAGAAACCCCGGAATTTCTCCTCTCGAAACTGGATGACTTCGGCGCGCCCGATTCCTATAATCACTACGCGGTCGGTTGGGCTTGGGCGATGAGTAGCCCCTACAAATGGACGAAGCAGGTCGCTTCTCACTGGGGCGGGACCCGCAACGGTACGATTGTTCGTTATCCCAAAATCATCACGGAAAAAGGTGGGATTCGCCATCAGTTCTGTCATCTGATCGATGTGGCCCCGACGGTGTTGGCAGTAGCGGGAATTCCCGAACCGACTATAGTTAACGGTGTCCTACAAAGTCCCTACGAGGGTACGAGTATGGTTTATACCTTTAACGACGCGGCCGCCCCCGAACGTCACGATGTGCAGTATTTCGAGATGTTTGGCAATCGGGGCATCTATTACAAGGGTTGGAGTGCGATTACCAAGCACCGCACCCCGTGGATTATGACTGGACAGACGATGGTTCCTTTCGACGATGATATCTGGGAACTATACGACGGCAGTAAGGATTGGACGCAAGCTCGGGATCTCTCCCGGGAAATGCCAGAGAAACTGCACGAACTACAGCGACAATTTCTGATCGAGGCGGTTAAGTATAATGTACTGCCCCTAGACGATCGCCAAGTGGAACGGGTCGATCCCGCCACCGCTGGCCGGCCTACCCTCGTGCGGGGAAACTCGCAATTATTCTTTGCCGGGATGGGGCGTTTGTCTGAAAATAGCGTCATCAACATCAAAAATAAATCCTTCTCGGTGACGGCGGAACTGAACATTCCCCCGGAAGGCGCGGACGGGGTGATTATCGCCCAAGGCGGCCGCTTCGGTGGTTGGAGTGTCTATACCCACGACGGAAAAGCCAAGTTCGTCTATAACGTGCTGGGGATTCAAAGTTTTGTCACCGAGGCGACGGAGACGATCCCGGCCGGTAAGCATCAGGTACGGATGGAGTTTGCCTACGATGGCGGTGGTTTAGGACGGGGGGGAAATGTCACCCTCTACTACGACGGTCAACCGGTGGGTACGGGTCGGGTAGAACGAACTCAGGCTTTTATTTTCTCTGCGGACGAGACCACGGATATCGGCTACGAATCCGGTACCCCCGTAGCGGCGGAATATACCTCGAAAACCAGTCGTTTCACTGGCAAGATCGGTTGGGTTCAACTGGATCTGGGTACGGACGATCATGACCACCTGATCGACCAGGAGGAACGTCTGAAAATTATCATGGCCCGGCAGTAGAAAAGGGGACTTGCGATCGACGGTTTCGCTTATTCGGTCTTAGAGGAGGAATCGCGATCGCTGGCGAGCCAATGTTTAATTTTCTATAGCAAAAACTAACCGCGCTGGTAGTTTTATCTAGACTTTCCCTCGGTTAAAAGCAAAAAAATTGAGTTTAAATTAGCAACTTTGTTCTATGGAATGGTCTTTTTTTAGAAACTTTGCCATCACTCTATTCGCCCTCTTAAATCCTCTGGGGATGCTGCCGATATTTATTAGTTACACCGCTCGCGAACGTCAAGAAGTACAGCGACTCGTGGCTCTATTTGTCTCGTTAACTGTCTTGTGTTTGTTGTTAATTTTTATGTTTATCGGAACGTCAATGCTAAAATTCTTTGGTGTCACCTTAGACTCTTTTCGCCTTGCTGGTGGAGTGCTTTTGTTGATGATCGGTATCAACATTGTTAACGGTTCTGGGGGAGGGACAAAAGAGCTTTTAATTAATGAGCGAGGAGGGGATTATCTCAGCGAAGCTAAGTCAGTTTATCGGCAAATTGTTATTCCTATGGCTATGCCTTTATTGGTAGGACCTGGGGTTATTGCTAACGTTATCCTTTATGCCAGTGAAGCCGAATCAAAGCTGGGTGACGGTATGGGCATTGAACTGATTTTGATGACAATTTTAGTCAGTTTTTTGGTCTTTCTCATCCTCGCTGCTGGCAAATGGTTACAAAGACTTTTGGGAGATATTGGCTTGAGTATTACTCAGCGAGTTATGGGGCTATTTGTAGCGGCGATCGGAGTACAATTTATGGTGACAGGTTTGATTAATATTTTTGTCGATCAGATCGTTCCTAAACTGCCATCATAGCAAATTGCTAATTAGTCTAAATAGTTAGCTAAGAAAATTACTGAAAATATCAAATAAGCTGTTGTATATTTAAACTGGGTATTAAGGAGAGCAATCATGAGAAATTCTGAGCAATTGACCAAATCCCTGAAGCGTTTTCGTTATACACTTTTTCTGGGAGTAGCGGCCATGGCAATCACTAGCTGGGGGATGCCCAATATTTCTGTAGCCCAGACTACTCCTGCTCAAGAAAAAGTGCAGTTAATGTTCGTGCAAACGGCAGAAGATATTCAGATAGATCCCGTCACAAAAACAATTCGCTTGGTAAATGTCAACAAACAGACATTATACTTTTCCGATCGCCCGAACCGGATTGCTGGTAATCTGACCATGGCCGCCTATCTGGATGAGTGGACAGCCCGGGCGGGAAAAGATAATTTTGCTAACGATCCCCCCAATGCGACCCTCTCAGTCTACGAACCTGGTCGTCAAGACAATACTATAGTTGTCGTCGAGATTAGCAATCCCGTCATCGATGGCAAGGACTTGATTTATAGCTACAAGCTAATCGAAGGGACTCTACCCAAGGCCGGCGGGACAACTTCCCTATTTATCGATTGGATTGGTGTTGGTGGTGGTGTCGGTCCTGGCTTTTACGGGGTGGGGGCTGGTACCCGCGGAGTCGGTTTATACGGTGGTTACGGTGGACCCCTACGTTATTAATACGCTTGTTCTATTATCGAAAATTTGGGTTAAAACCCCGTCGTTTTACGACGGCTTTTCTTGATCTTTAATATAGCACTTAAGAACTTCCAGGGTTGCACCTCTCAGTTATCAGTTATCAGTTATCAGTTATCAGTGGGTAAGTCATCAGTTATCAGATGTGAGTTTTTAAGTGTGCAGTATTAAATAGAATTTTCCTACTGTATTTTTACTGATTACTGATTACTGTTTACTGATCACTGATTATAGAGTGTCTTTCTTTTCGTAGATGGCTTGACATAATTATCAGACCTAGTTAAAATAGAATGCGGACACACATATTTTAACTCAATGAAAGCAAGGTATCAATACCGCCTTTACCCAACAGACCAACAAAAGAGGCTTTTGTCTCAGTTGTTTGGGTGTGTGCGTGTTGTCTGGAACGATACCTTAGCTTACTGCCAAGAACTATATCAACAAGGAGAGAAAAAGCCAAAATATACAGAGTTGTCCAAAAGACTAACTCAGATTAAAAAAACAAAAGAAAAAGTTTGGCTGACCGAAGTTTCTTCTATTCCTTTACAACAGTCTTTGAGAGATTTAGAGACAGCCTACTCTAACTTTTTTGCATCTTGCAAGGGAGAAAGAAAAGGAAATAAAGTCAAACCTCCTAAATTTAAAAAACGTAAATCTAAACAATCAGCA
>NZ_JADBSA010000157.1:0-7248 GCF_020246945.1 Microcystis sp. M113S1
AGCAATCATAAAAAGCAAATTATTGAATCATAAAAAGCAAATTCTTGACATTTATCAGGTAATTATTTTTATTAGTCAATATTCTACACAACTCAGGCTAGATAAGCAAGGGAGCTACGCCACTACTATCGGATCACTACCCCCTAGTTAATGGCCGATTTACGGCCGTTTATTGTACCATGACGCTCGCTCGCAATTGTCCACAGGCCGCATCGGCTGCTAAACCTCTGGAATAACGGACAGTAACGGCGACTTTTTCCTGTTCTAAAATAGTTTTAAAAGCTCTGATTCTTTTTTCATCAGGCCGTTGATAATCCACCTCTTGAATGGGATTATAAGGAATAAGATTGACGTGGGATTGAAAACCTTTCACCAGTTTGACTAATTCCCTTGCGTGTTCGGGTAAATCATTCACTCCCGCTAAAAGAATGTATTCAAATGTCACCCTTCGTCCCGTGATTTGAACGTATTCCTGACAGTCTTGGATCAGATTACTTAGGGTATAATGATCGGCACTGGGGATTAATTTGGAGCGAACTTGTTGATTAGAAGCATGGAGACTAACAGCAAAAGTTACTTGTAAATTATGGTCCGCTAGTTGCTTGATTTTATGGGGTAATCCCACGGTAGAAATCGTTAAACAACGCTGACCGATACCCACATCTTTATTAAGGGAATGAATCGCTGTCACCACTTCGGGGATATTTAATAAAGGTTCCCCCATCCCCATAAACACCACATGACTAACTCGCTGCTCAAAATCCTCCTGTACTGTTAACACTTGGTCAACGATTTCATAAGCTTTTAAATTACGAGTAAAACCCCCTTTTCCCGTGGCACAAAAATCACAGGCCATCGGGCAACCCACTTGCGAAGAAACACAGACTGTCAATCTTTTTTCACTAGGAATTCCCACCGCTTCGATAATTAAACCATCCGCCAGTTTTAGCAGATATTTACGAGTGCGATCGGGTGCTACACTGCGATAATGTATAAGGGAACGACCAATAGGATAGTCTGCCATCTTGCTGCGCCATTCTTGGGGAAATACGGAAATATCCGCCAAAGAATGCACCCCTTTTTCATATAGCCATTGGTGTAATTGTTTACCCCGATAAGCGGGTTGTCCCTGGTCTTTTACCCAGTCGGTCAGTTCCTCTAAAGATTTCGCTAGTAAAGTCATGGTTTTCTTCATCGATCACCTTATCATTCTAACCGATCGATCATCCCTAGGAGCAAAACCGTAACAAAATTGTATTTATTAATTGACATTTTTTACCTTTGCTCCTTCTCTAGTCTTTGTTAGTCAATTAAATCCTTAAAACTATAACTTAAACTTAGCCTGACGACAAAAACCAATCTAGTCTTAAGTAGTCGTGCAAAATTAATTTCCTAGTGAAGATAGGCAAGAGGCAAGAGGTGGTTAGATATGTGTAATTAATTTTGCTTAGGTTCTTAAGCTTGACTTTTTTACTTTTCATTTAACCCAACTGTTCAAAGGGAACTGTCAGCGCCATAATAATCGATGGACTTCGATCGAGAGGAGAAATTTTATGAGTTGCCGGCCAAAAAAGCCAATATGGGGGAATAACGAGCTATTCAGTTTTAAAAGCAATATTTAAGCGAAAATTTATGAAAATCGCTATTTTATCGCAAGACGCTTCTCTTTACTCGACCAAGCGACTGAAAGAAGCGGGAGAGGCCCAAGGTCATGAGGTACGAGTGATCAATTATTTGCGCTGTTACATGAACATCACCTCCCATAAACCCACGGTTGTCTATAACGGTAAACCCTTGGAGAGTTTCGACGCGATTATCCCCCGCATTGCTGCCTCAAAAACCTTCTATGGAACCGCAGTCGTCCGACAATTCGAGGTGATGAATGTTTTTACTACCAACGACTCGCAAGCAATTTCTCGGTCGCGGGATAAATTGCGTTGTCTGCAAATCCTCGCTCGGGAAGGGATAGGCCTACCGGTGACGGGAATTGCTCACGCAACCCAAGATATCGATGGTTTAATCGAAACCGTCGGCGGCACCCCTCTAGTGATTAAATTATTAGAGGGAACCCAAGGTATTGGGGTAGTCTTAGCGGAAACCGACCAAGCAGCCAAGTCAGTTATTGAAGCTTTTCGGCAATTAGAGGCTAATATTTTAGTACAAGAGTATATTAAAGAGGCCAGTGGGGCAGATCTGCGCTGTTTTGTCATCGATGGAAAAGTGGTAGCCTCGATGAAGCGACAGGGGGCCGAGGGGGATTTTCGTTCTAATCTTCACCGCGGAGGTAAGGCAGAAAAGGTAAAATTAACGCCAGAGGAACGCAGTACGGCTATACGGGCCACTAAAGCCATGGGTTTACGGGTTGCGGGTGTGGACTTATTACGGTCCAATCACGGGCCTGTGGTTATCGAGGTGAATTCCTCTCCCGGTTTGGAAGGAATAGAAGCGGCCACCGGTGTTGATGTGGCTAAAAAAATTATTGATTTTGTCGCTAAAAATGCCACCCTAGTCCTAAATAGCGATCGATATCAATATTAGCTGGAGAGACCGATCAGGATTCAGGAGTCAGTCCCGATGAAAAAATTTTCACCACCAGAGATGAAAGAGGTTTCCTTCCCTACACCCCACACCCCACACCCCACACCCCACACCCCTTAAACAGGATTTAGTATCAGTTATCAGTCGGCAAATACACGGACGCTATCGGGAATAATCGATAGTTTTACCTTTGTACCGATGTCTAATTGGGTGTTAATCGTTGTTCTAGCGTGGATTTGGCTGCCGGTGGCCGTTAGCAGACAATAACGGTATTCCCGTCCTAAAAATTGGCGATCGCAAATAACCAGATCTCCCGTCTCATCCGGTTTAATTTTGACATCTTCCTCTCTGAGCATCAATTCCCCTTTGTCCAAATCTTGACCATCGGGAATTTCCCAGACTCCTATCTCGGTTTGCCATTGTTCCCCCTCCCGTCTAGCGGGGAGAAAATTCGCTTGGGTGACAAACTCGGCCACAAATCGCGAGGCCGGATGACTATAAATTGCTTCGGGATTGTTAATTTGTTCTAATTTTCCTTGACAAATGACGGCAATTGTGTCACTGATCACCATTGCTTCCTCCCGGTCGTGGGTGACAAAAATGGCCGAGATACCGGTCGCTTTCAGGATATGACGGATCTCGTGCCGTAACCGTTGCCGTACCTGCACATCGAGATTACTTAAAGGTTCATCTAAGAGGATTAAAGAGGGTTTTGGGGCTAAAGCGCGGGCGAGGGCGACTCTTTGCTGTTGTCCTCCCGATAGCTGATGGGGATAACGTTTTTCTAGTCCTTGCAGTCCGACTAAATCCAAAGTTTCCGCCACCCTAGCGTTAATAGCTTTGCTCGATAATTTCTCCCCAGAATTTTTTAACCCGAAGGCGATATTTTCAGCGATAGTTAAATGGGGAAAAAGAGCGTAATCCTGAAAAACCATGCCCGTATTGCGTTTTTCCGGGGGAATAAAGGTTTTTTCGTCGGCAACTATTCGCCCTCCCAATTCAATCACTCCTTGAGATGGTTTTTCAAATCCCGCAATCATCCGGAGTAGAGTGGTTTTACCGCAGCCCGACGGGCCCAATAATCCGAGAATTTCGCCCTCTGTTAAACTAAAACTGATATTATCGACAGCTAGATTAGTAGAAGCGGGAAAACGCTTGTTAACCTCGGATAAACGCAGAATGACAGACTTTTTCATGGTGGGAAAGACAATCGCCCAGTCGGTGGCAGGGCCATTTACTTAAGAATTATTCCTAATTAGTTCACTATTATTGTTTATAACATCTCAATGGACTAATTAGGAAACTTTCTCAAAAATTTCATGCTCACACCTGAAGATATTATTCTCGTTCCCCGGGGGGCCGAGCATAGCTCAATCCGTCGAGGATTAAGAAACATCGGCGATTTAGCCCCGCAAATTATCCCGATTAACCTTGGCGCTCCAGAATTCCTCGACAGTTCCCCAGTCTCTAAGCTATCTCTAGAATTTCTTAATAAGCTCAAAGGAAAAATTGTGCTGATGGGATTAGCGGGCAGTCTCAGCGATCGCTATCGAGTCGGAGATGGGGTAATCTATCAAGGTTGTGGCCTAGAAAAGGGGAATTATTGGCAGTGCGAACCAGAAATAACCGCAGAAATCTCCCAATTAACCGGATATAGCCTTGTTAAAGGGTTAACCAGCGATCGCCTGATTAGCCAGTCCGAGGAAAAACGACGTTTAGGACAGGGGGGCTATGAGGTGGTCGATATGGAAGGAGCAAGGATTTTAGAGGCTTTATCGGGGCAAAAAGTGGCAATTGTGCGCGTGATTAGCGACGAGGTGACGCAGGATTTACCCGATTTAGCCCCGGCAATTGATAATCAAGGTCAGCTGCTACCATTGCCCCTAGCTCGACAAATGTTAATCCGTCCTGTCCCGGCCTTCCATTTGATTCAAGGTTCCCTAAAAGGTTTATCCGTACTAACTCAGGTGGTGCGAAAGTTGTGCGGCAGTAATTTTTAAAAGTTGCTTGCAGATTATTTTTTTTCTGTGCTATAGTGGTTAAGCTAAAATCAAGCGGATGTGGTGGAACTGGTAGACACGCACGTTTGAGGGGCGTGTGGCTTACGCCTTGCGAGTTCGAGTCTCGCCATCCGCATAAACTTTTATCTGCCCTCTGACAAGAATTGCCCTTGTCACCTTGAATGTCGGCAGGATGCCCCCGTTACACCCGTAGGGTTAGCGGGGGAGTCGCTCTTTTCCCCGTGGTACTAATGGTAATCGTCCCATCTTTCTCGACATTCTACCACCTTTTTTGGGACTTCCAAAAAATAAACTATTCATTCTCAAGAATAATAATCATTCTCGGAGTGTAGGAGGTAGGGGTCGATGGTTGCCTTCTCCTTCCAATTTTGTAGTAGAATTAATCCTGTACATTATTAATCAAGTTTTTCTTTGTAAGTGTATATGGAATTAACTGATTCCCTCAAGAAATTGCTCAGTGAAACTGCACTTCAATTAAAAGGTGCAGCTAAAAGAAGATTCATGGCCCAAACAGTCTTAGAATTAGGCTATGGGGGACAAACCCTTGCTGCACAGGAGTTAGGCTGGAATCGAACTACTATTCGTAAAGGAATTAAAGAACTAAAAAGAGGTATTATTTGTGTTGATAATCATTCAGCTAAGGGGCGGAAAAAAGCAGAAGAACATTTACCTTTTCTATTGGAAAACATCAAAAGTTTAGTGGATTCTCAAAGCCAAACTGACCCAAGTTTTAAAAGCCAAAGGCTTTATGTGAGACTGAGTGCGGCCGAAGTCCGAAAGCAATTAATCTCTAAATATGGGTACAGTGATGAGGATTTACCGAGCGAGGAAACTATTCGGGTTAAATTAAATAACTTAGGTTATCGTCTGAAAAGAGTCGCTAAAGTTTTACCTCAAAAAAAATTCCAGAAACCGAGGCAATCTTTGAGGAATTAGCTAACATTAATCGGGAAGCGGATGAAGACTCTACGATGTTACGTCTTAGTTTAGATGCCAAAGCCCGTGTTAATATTGGACTATTTGATCGAGGAGGTAAGAATAGAATAACTGTCGAAACAAACGATCATGATTTTAATCCGAAAACAACCCTAACCCCTTACGGAATATTTATTCCAGAATTTGATGAGTTGTTTTTGTATTTCACTGCCTCCACAGTCACCAGTGACTTTATTGTTGATATATTAGAAGATTTCTGGGAGTCGGAAAAATCTCGTTTTGAGAAAATTAAAACTTTGATAATTAATCAAGATAATGGCCCAGAAAATAATTCGAGACGAACTCAGTTCATGAAACGTATAGTTGAGTTTTCCCAAAAATATCAAGTTAATATACGTTTGGCTTACTATCCCCCTTACCATAGTAAATATAATCCTATTGAACGAACCTGGGCTGTGTTAGAAAACCATTGGAATGGGAGTATTTTAGATGAAATCGAAACCGCTTTGAAATTCGCCCAAACTATGACTTGGAAAGGAAAACAACCGATTGTTAAGTTGATTACTGAAACTTATGAAAAAGGAGTAAAGCTTACTAAAAAAGCCAGGGAAAAAATCGAAGAAAAAATCGAACGTCTCACAGAATCAACGAATCAAGACTTTCCCGATTTGGGACAATGGTTTATTGATATCTATTATGATAAGACCTAGTTTGTAGTTAACTAAGATGGTTAGCTAAAAACTGTCTTTGATTCTTTAACTTGTCCTTGTTATACTCGAAAAAGCTCGGAAGTATAAGAGTTTGTGCTGCCTATTTTTTCGGAAAAATAGGTTGTAATGGGAGATTCTTTGTTTTCCTAGACAAAAATAATTACTTTTTCAAAAAAACACTTTTCTATTTTTTTGTTGGGTATTTTATTCTCTGGAAGTCCCTTTCTTTACCTCGGTAGTTACAAACCCCTAAAACCTACTTAGGGTTTGGGGCAAAAAGTTTTTCGTGGGGGTAGGGTGTGGGGTGTGCAGTTTTACCGATTTTGAGGTGGTAAATTACCTAATTTTCAGGGAAAAAGTCCCGGAATTTTCCCCCCAATCACTCCCATGGTCGGCACTTTTTGAGGGAAAAAAAGTCTAAAAACCTTATCCAACAAGGTTTTTAGATTTATTCAGCAAACCCTACTTATTTTAACCATCTAGATAGATGGAGTTAGAAGGTTTAAGGAAATTTGAGTAGATTTAGAGAGAATTTTCGTTTCTGTATTTACCCCCCAGTCGCAGTAGGAGACTCTTCTCCTATAGGACTTACGCATTGACAGGATCGACCAAGTATGATGTATGGGTTTCAGGTATTTTAACGTGATTTTTTGATGACTTTTGAGCGATCGCTATCGTTCGGAAGTTAATCGCCAAAAGTCTGAAACGACCGATTTTCATCGAAAATTTTGGGTCTGAAACCCCGTCGTTTCACGACGGCTTTACTGTTAAATACTAGCGCATTTACACGATATATGCCAGAATGTGAGACATGGAAAAAGCCTACTCGTTTCGATTTTACCCCACACCCGAACAAGAGTCGCTATTGCGGCGCACATTGGGCTGTGTAAGATTAGTTTACAATAAAGCTCTCCATGTCAGAACACAAGCTTGGTATGAAAGACAAGAAAGAGTAGCATATGCTCAAACTTCTTCAATGCTAACCGATTGGAAAAAGCAAGAAGAATTAGACTTTCTCAATAAAGTTAGCTGTGTACCTTTAC
>NZ_JADBSA010000158.1:0-15588 GCF_020246945.1 Microcystis sp. M113S1
AAAGCTGTTTGTAAATGTCTTAACCCTTGTTGTAAAGGTACACAGCTAACTTCATTGAGAAAGTCTAATTCTTGTTGTTTTTTCCAATCGGATAGCATTGAAGAAGTTTGAGCGTAGCCTACTCTTTCTTGCTTTTCGTACCATGCTTGTGTTCTGAGATGGAGAGCTTTATTGTAAACTAATCTTACACAGCCCAAAGTGCGCCGCAATAGCGACTCTTGTTCTGGTGTGGGGTAAAATCGGAACGAGTAGGCTTTTTCCATGCCTCACATTTTAGCATATATTTGGTAAATGTGCTAATATTTAACAGTAAAGCCGTCGTAGAACGACGGGGTTTCAGACCCAAATTTTCGATGACGGTCATGCAGCGCTTAAAAATCAGTCAAGTGTTAACTCACGACAATCATTTTCAGCAAGAGGGTTTCATAATTCTATTTGAATAACAGAGGGAAAATTAAACTTTCAGTCCCCCTAAGCTAGGAAAAACTATCCCCAAGCATTTATGGTATTTTATCTGCTGAATTATGCTCAAATCTCGCTCGCGGAACAGTTAACAATCAACTGACAACTAATAAAAACCCCTCCAATTAATGAAGGGGAATTGTGGGATTTTATTGATGGTATTAGAATACTTTTGTGGTTTCTTTTTCTGAAAAGACGGACAACAAAACAATACACACGCCCACCCCCACAACTGTATTTTAAGCTACATTTTTATAAATATTTACATTCCTCTCCGTCAGGCTTCTTTAGCAAGGTTAAGAGCGATCGCATTCTATCTCTAGTAGTCAACAATGCCGATGACAAGAGCTAAGTTAAGATTGAGGGGCATTCAGTTGTTAACTCATGTAATTCTTGAGTAGGGCGAAAATATGACGACACTACTTGTACAAGCGACCTCGGCTCCTCTGATGATTGATCTTCCTTGGATTATGCCGATGACGGAGGAGCAGTTTTATGAATTTTGTTTAGCCAATCGAGATTTACGCATTGAACGCAGTGCCAGTGGAGAAGTGATCGTTATGCCTGCTGCTTTTTCGGATACGGGTAATCGCAATCTTAATATAGCTGTGCAACTGGGGAGTTGGTCAGAACTAGATGGAACGGGACTGGGGTTTGATTCTAGTGCGGGTTTTACGCTGCCCAATGGTGCAATTCGTTCACCCGATGCTGCTTGGATTAAATTAGAACGCTGGAATGCTTTAACAGAAAAACAAAAAGCCTCTTTTGCCCCCATCTGTCCCGATTTTGTCATTGAATTACGTTCTGCTAGTGATATAGTATCCAGTTTGCAGAAAAAGATGGAGGAATATATTGCCAATGGTACTTTATTGGGTTGGTTAATCGATCGCCAAAATCGCCAAGTCTATATTTATCGCCCCCATCGAGAACCAGAAATTTTAAATGATCCTGAAACCGTTAGTGGTGATCCAGAATTGCCGGGGTTTGAGTTAGTAATGGCTAAGATTTGGTGAATGCGATCGCTTCGGACTCCCGTTATGAATTAGGAAGTAAGGAAGTGGGGAAGTAGGAAGTGGGGAGTGGGTTTTTAAAGTTGGATTGGGAGTTAATCATACTGTTAAAAAAGGATTTAGTATCAGAGGCGACCGGGATTTTCCCACAACTCGATCGAATGTGCTATCATTTTGAGCAAATAGAGTAAGTCAGCCTAATTCAACGACGGTGTGTTGAAGCGGAGGAACCGAATTTGGGGCGCATTTCAGTCAATGAAAAGGACATCTCTCAGTCCTAGCCCGTCAGCTAACTTCGTCGGCATTGGGGGAAGACTGAAGGGAAACAGAATAGGAGATATTCCTGCAAATATTCTGACTCTTTCAGGATTCTTGGTTGGTACTGCTCATTATCTGTACCTCGATCCTCATATAAGGGTAAATAACATGAATATTGCGGCTATTTTAGTCGCTGCGCGTGCCACAGGCAGGCAAGCGAAAGCTTGGCTGTTCAAGGATGTGGTACTGTATCCGGCGATGGGTTTTATCGGTCTGATTACCCTCTGGTGGATAATTGCGACTTTCCGAAGTGAATTGATGCCCAATCCTTGGCAGGCCTTGACTAGCAATCTCGATTATATTCTCCATCCCTTCTATCGTCGCGGTCCGGGCAATCTCGGCATTGGTTGGCTATTACTAGCCAGTTTGCGACGCGTCTTAATTGGTTTTCTGTTGGGAGCATTAGTGGCTATTCCGGTCGGGTTTCTCATCGGGCTATCCCGGCCGGCTATGCTCATCCTCAATCCGATCATTCAAATTCTACGCCCCGTTTCTCCCCTAGCTTGGCTACCCATCTCTCTAGCCATGTTTGGAGTCGCGGAACCCTCGGCCATTTTTGTTATTTTTATCACCTCCCTCTGGTCAACCATGATTAATACAGCCCTAGGAGTCGGTAGTGTACCCAAAGACTATATCGATGTGGCCAGAGTCATAGAAATGCCCAAATATCGCCAGATTTTTAAAATTATCCTCCCCGCTAGTTTGCCTTACATTTTTACGGGATTGCGCTTAAGTTTAGGAATTGCTTGGTTAGTCATCGTAGCCGTGGAAATGTTAACCGGAGGTGTGGGAATCGGGTTTTTTCTTTGGGATGAGTGGAATCGCTTAAACCTTAGTTCCGTCTTTCTGGCGGTGATTGTCATTGGCGTTACCGGTTTAATCCTCGATTACCTAATTAGCCGTTTACAAGTCCTTGTCACCCATCGTCCCGCTAAACCGGGCAGTTAATACCATGATTCCCCCCATATCTAGACGTACCTTCCTTCAAGGATTGGGGACGACCCTGGTTACTGGTAGCCTGACTGCCTGTACTATCAATGCCAGTCGCAACCCGACGGGATTAACCGAGGCAGCCCTGGCCGTAACCCCGATTATCGATCCGAAAACCCTAGAAAAACCTAACCTCACCGTGGGATATGTCCCCGTCAATGATTGCGCCCCCTTCGCGGTTGCCTGGGAAAAAGGCTTTTTTCGCAAGTATGGACTGAATGTCACCCTCAGTCGGGAAGCAAGTTGGGCGAATTCCCGTGATGGGATTATCTTCGGACGCTTGGACGCTTCTCCCGTGGTCTCCGGGGCGATTACCAATGCGAGGACGGGGGCAGAAGGGGCGCGGGTTGCCCCTCTGTGTGGGGCGATGACTATTCATCGACACGGCAACGCTATGACCATGAACCGGCCGATGTGGGATTTTGGCCTTCGACCTTGGCGAGAGTATAATGGCGATCTTCAGCAAGCGGGCAAGCAACTGCACGCCTATTTCCAGAGTATCCCCCCAGAAGAGCGCATCTGGGCAGCAGTCTTGAGTTCCTCCATCTATGAATACTTCCTGCGTTATCTGACGGCATCGATGGGCATTAATCCCATTGAGGAATTTCGTCTTTTGATTATTCCGCCACCGCAGATGGTCAACAATATGCGTATTGGCACAATGCAAGCTTATATGGTGGCCGAACCCTGGAACACTAGGGCGATTACTGGTCACGAAGGGGTCGGTTTTACCTTTGCCCAGGGACGGGAAATCTGGCAAGGACACCCCGATCGCATTCTAGCGGTGATGGAGTCTTTTATCGAAGAAAACCCGAAAACTTATCGCTCTTTAGTCAAAGCGATGATTGAAGCTTGTCAGTATTGCGATCGACCTGAAAATCGAGAGGAAGTAGCGACGATCATTTCCGGGCGCTCGTTTACAGGGGCAAAACCACAATTGACCCGCCCCGGCATTGTTGGGGATTACAACTATGGCGGTTTCGATGATCGAAAACGTCTGGTTAAGGACATAGCCACGACAATTTTTTTCGCCATGCCCGAGGATATTGCCAAAGCCGATCACGATCATTCTACCTTTCTCTGGCAATCCGAAAGTCTTTGGTTAATCACCCAAGCCGCTCGCTGGGGACAGATTGCTGAAATACCCAAAAATGCCGAAGAAATAGCCAAAAAAGCTTGGAGAACCGATTTATACCGTCAAATCGCCGACGATATGGGTATTATTTGTCCCAGCGAGGATTATTACGTTGTACCAGCAAGGTCTTTTATCGATCAAAAAGCTTTTGATCCTAGCGATCTCGTTGGTTATCTCAATAGTTTTGAAATTCGCGCCAATTTACCTCAATTCTTTTATTTGCAGGGATAATTATTATGGCTCAATTCTCCTCTGTTCCTAACTCGATCTCAGGTTCCTTTTCTGGGGAGGAATTTTTAGAAATTAAAAATATCGTTAAAGCTTACCCTAAAGCTGATGGCAGTAATTTTGTCGTTCTCGATGGGGTCAATCTGACTATTGGTTCCCAAGAATACATTTCGGTGATCGGTCATTCTGGTTGTGGCAAATCGACGCTTTTAAAAATTATCGCTGGTTTAGAACAAGCCTCCTCGGGACAGGTCACTTTAGAAGGAAAGTTAATTCGTCAACCGGGGGCCGACCGCATGATGGTTTTTCAACATTATTCTCTTTTGCCCTGGTTGACAGTGCGAGAAAATATTCGTTTGGCGGTGGATGAAGTTCTTAAAAGTGCTAGTAAAGTTGAAAAAAATAGCCTTGTTAATGAACATTTAGCTATGGTGCATTTAACGGCCGCTGCTGATAAATATCCCGAAGAAATCTCCGGCGGAATGAAGCAGCGGGTGGGCATCGCTCGCGCTTTGGTAACTCGACCGAAAATGCTATTGATGGATGAACCTTTTGGGGCTTTAGATGCTTTAACTAAGCGAAAATTACAACAGGAAGTTCTCAAAATTTGGGAGAGTCACCGGCAAGCGGTGATCATGATTACCCATGATGTAGATGAGGCAATTTTTATGTCCGATCGCATTGTTTTAATGACCAATGGGCCTCATGCTAATATCGGTGAGATTTTAACAGTCCCTTTTCCCCATCCCCGGGATCGTCACGCCATGCGAGAAACTCAAGAATATTATGATTTGAGAAATCATGCTCTCGATTTTCTAGAGCGTTATTTTACAGCGGATGAATAGGTGGTAAAAAAGTGAGATTAACCTAGAGTCGCAACTCTGAAATCAGGAGAAACTAGGTTAATTTTTTATCTCCTCAACTAGATTGAATATAACGCTGTTCTATATTGTTGCCCACGGGAAATCCACTCAACACCGATAGAACAGCGATAACTAATCATCCTATTAAGATTGGCTCAAGGTAGCCAATTCTGAGGCTAAAGGATCAACCCGGCGCAAATTTGCCCCTAATGCTCTTAATTTACCCTCTAAATTATCGTAACCTCGATCGAGGTGATGGAGTCCCTGCACAATAGTAGTCCCCCGGGCTGCCAATCCCGCTACCACCAAAGCTGCCGAAGCGCGTAGATCCGTGGCCATCACCGGCGCCCCAGATAGGAAAGGCACACCGCGCACTAAAGCCACATTTCCTTTGACCTTGATATCTGCTCCCAGACGCTTTAATTCGGCCACATGACGCAGACGGTTTTCAAAAACCGTTTCATTAACCACACTACTGCCCTCGGCTAAAGTTAATAGAGCCATAAATTGGGCCTGCATATCCGTGGGAAAACCGGGATAGGGCAGGGTTTCGATATCGGTGGCTTTTAAGTCCCTAGGGATAATCCGCAGACGATTAGGACCATCTTCCACCACTTCCGGACCGATTTCGTGCAGTTTGGCAATTACCGAAGCTAAATGGCAGGGAATCACGGGATAAAGACTTATTTCTGAGCGGGTAATCGCCCCGGCTATCAGTAAAGTTCCGGCTTCAATGCGATCGGGAATGATACTGTAATCGGTACTGTGCAGACGGGAAACTCCCTCAATGACAATTGTATTGGTCCCGGCACCGCGAATTTTTGCCCCCATGGAAACACAAAAATCGGCTAAATCAATCACCTCCGGCTCTTGGGCCGCATTACCGAGAATGGTTTCCCCTTCCGCTAAAGTCGCCGCCATCATTAGGGTTTCCGTCGCTCCCACACTGGGATAATCCAGATAAATATTCGCCCCTTTCAGACGACCATTACCTTTAACGCGGGCGTGTACCATGCCGCCATCGATTAATACATCTGCACCCATTGACTGGAGACCCCTAACGTGCAGATCCACCGGTCTGGCCCCAATGGCGCAGCCGCCGGGGAGGGGAACTTTTGCTTCTCCTAAACGGGCTAAAATCGGTCCAATGGCAAAAAAACTGGCCCGCAACTGGGAGACGAGATCGTAGGGTGCTTGAGCTTGTTTGAGGTCTCTGCCATCAATCTCTAGTCTATCTTTGGTGCGACGGACTTGCACGCCCAAGGCCGAGAGAATTTGACTCATCCGCTCGATATCGGCCAGGGCAGGTACATTACTAATCTGGCACTGGTCGGAGCAGAGTAAAGCCCCCGCCATAATGACTAGAGCGGCATTTTTGGCACCACTGATCTTGACTTCACCCTTGAGAGAGTGACGACCTTGAATTTCTAAATAGGGATGCTCGGTATCGATGGTCATAGGATCATTCATTTATCTTGGTTGGCAGTCTTGGCTAAGGATAGCTTCGGCAAAATGACACTGCATTTTATCAGATTTTTGAGGAAATTATTGGTGATTCTACCCCGAAAAGCGATTTTTGTCTTAATTATCTGAACCATCTTGACTTATGGATTGTCCGATAGTACAATAAAAGATTGTGAAAGAAAAATGCGGAACTGGCGGAATTGGTAGACGCGCTAGATTCAGGTTCTAGTGTCTGCAAAGACTTTCGGGTTCAAGTCCCGAGTTCCGCATTATCTCCCTCAAGACGTGGTTGTTTAGGGTAGGCCTAGCGGGGTGAAAAATCCTATTGGCTATAGTCTTGATCGCTCTCCTGTAACGGCTATGATTAGCAGTGTTCAAAACCCTTTAATCAAGCAAATTCGCAAGCTACACCGCACTAGAGAGCGACAGGAGCAGAATTTGTCCTTAATTGAGGGAACGCACTTACTAGAGACAGCTTTAGCGGTGAATTGTTCCCTAGAGACAGTTTTTTATACTGAAAAGTGGCGGCAAAGACAGGGAGAATTAGCGCAGAAGCTTCAAAATCAAGCCAAACGAGTCGAGATAGTCTCCCCGGAAGTCCTCGCTTCCCTTGCAACAACGGTTAATCCCGATGGTGTGATTGCCACTATTTCCCGTCATCACCTTCATCCAGTCCCCCAAAATCCGCTACAATTGGGCTTAGTTTTGGAAAGATTGCAGGATCCGGGTAATCTCGGCACTATTATTCGCACTGCCGTGGCTACGGAAGTACAGGGTATCTGGTTAAGTCTCGATAGCGTCGAAATCGATAACCCGAAAGTGATCCGCAGTTCCGCCGGGGAATGGTTTCGATCGCCCCTGGTGGTAGAATCGGATTTATCGGCTTTAGTGAAAAAATATCAAGCACAGGGGGTAAAAGCGATCGCAACTTTACCCACAGCCACCAAAAACCACTGGGAGATTGATTTTACCCGTCCGACTTTAATATTATTAGGCAATGAAGGAGCCGGTTTATCGCCCCAATTAGCGACTTTAGCCGATGAAACGGTGAAAATTCCCCTCTTTGGTGGTGTGGAATCTTTAAATGTTGCGATCGCTACTGCTGTCATCCTCTACGAAGCTAGAAGACAATTATCGGTGAATAGTTAAACCAGACAAGAATTAGAGATTTATTCTGTATCATAGTTTGTGCTTTTTATCAAGAATAAATTCTCGTTTGTAACAAAAGTAAACAAATATTTGGCGCGATGTTCTTGGGTAAAAAATCGGGGTTTAACTTACAAAAGTGCGGGGTAGGGGAATCGAACCCCTAAGCGTTGCTCTTGGAAAGGAACTCTTTCTACAACTTACACTGCTCCCAGCACATTTGGGTAGTCGCCAGACCTCCGCAGCATCGCCACCCCGCATGAACCGACCGTCGTGTAGACAACGGGTGCAATCATAAGCCCCTCCTTAATGTTCATCAAGAACGGAGACCATTCATGCACTGTTGAGCAGCCCTTAAGTGCTTCCAGAAGCACCCTTATCACCAAGACTTTGGGAAGGCTTAAGCACCAACCACCCCCATGATGTTGTAATTATAACTTCAGGAGCTATGAATTTGCAACGTGCCATAATCTGTTCTATTTGTCAAAAATAAATTCTCGTTTGTAACAAAAGTAAACAAATATTTTGAGCGTGGGTGCCAAAACGGAAAACTGCTCGGTGTCCAATTAGGATTACTCAAGGCTGTGCATCCGGTAAACGGTCATAAAAACGATCGACTGCTACCATGGGCGTATCAGCCAATTCAAAAGCTCCTGTTTCAATATCGAGCAACGATTTTACCGTCATTCCCAGCCTCAACTTGAGGTTTTATATGAGTTCCATAGATATAATCACCTCGTTGGGCAAATTCTTCTTTACTTTAGAGAGGTCGTCATACTGTCATTGGCTAGAATCTGTTTCAAAGTTCTTCTATTTATTTTAACTTAGACCCTAAGTCGGATTTTGGCGGAATTTGCTCGGCTGTTAAGGTGACAATTTGGCCATCTTTGAAAATGCTGATAGATTCTCCTAAGAGGCGGTGTCTCTCAATTGCTTCTGCGATTGCGACTCTAACACCTGTATCGATTTTCTGATGCAGTTCCGTTAAGGTGGGTTCAGTCATTTTAGTTTCTGGTAATGATTCGGAAGGTGTCTGGGTTATAAATAATAGGAGGTTGATTAAATCCTGATGCGGCAACTAAGTGCGGCTCATCCCCAGAATTATCATAGATAACCCAAGTATCGCACAAAGGTAAATACAACTGCATCAGGTTAATACGTCCCCGCTCATAACGACGAAGAACCACATCTTCAGGAATATTATGACCGCCACTGGCTACCCTTCTGTGAACTCTCTCTAAAGCTAATTCTGGACTTTGTAGCCAAAAATAAATAAGATTGAGCCTATAGCCAGAACTTTGACAGTCTCTCAAAAAACGGGCAAAATATCGGGCTGCCAGGGTGCTTTCAAAGGCAAAATCTATTCCTTGGCACTTCAGCGTTACCAACCTTTCTAACATCAAGCGTCCTGCTTGGATAGCAACCGACTCAGGATTAAAAGGTGAGATTCCGGCGGCAATTTCATCGGCGTTAACGTACTCGATAACGCCTAAAAAGTTGGGTAAAAGTTTTTTAGCGACGGTGGTTTTCCCGGAACCATTGGGGCCACCAATTAGATAAACATCAGACATGAGGGAAAAGCTCGTCCTCCAGATTATTTTGACGCCAATTCAAAAATGAAACGCATCAACCTCAAGAGTTGACAGAAAAAGGCTCATCAGGTACTGTCTGATCATTAACAACAACAAATCAGACCCAAAAATGAGCCGCCCACATCTTAACATAGAACAAAGAAACTTACTCTACCAACTTAGTCAAGAGGGAAATTTATCTCAACGGCAAATGGCCGTCTGGCTCGGATGTCATCAAAGCACAATATCACGGGAATTAAAAAGGAATCAAAGTTTCCTTGGCTGCTATCTACCTGACACAGCACAAGCTCAAAGCGAGACGCGGCGAAAAAATGCCAAACAACCCTTTAAAAATGTCAGCAAGGCTACCTTAGAGTAGGTGAAAAAAGGATTGAAAGATTATCATAGCCCCGAACAAATAGCGGGTCATCAATGCCTTGACTATCGTACCCCGAATGAGGTATTCTATGAAGGTAGATGAGACAGTGATGCAATTCAGACTTGAATCGGCCGATTAAGCCTCCATCACTACTACCGAATCACCACCAACTATCATTTTGCTCTGAGTTTTTTGCATTTGTACGACAATTAAATTTATCATAAAAAAGAGAAAGAAATACCTTGAAGACTAGATAAAGTATGGTAAATCCTCTGCATCTCATATTTGTAAAAATATCATCTGGACAAGACACCATTAAGATAGGCACAACGTAAAGATAGAATAGAAGAAACGTTCTCATTTTGCCACGGTGCGCCCGAAAGTTTAACCCGCTTTCCAATTTGTTTAATCCCCGATTCAATCGCGCCTGAACCTAGGGAAGAAACTCGTTCTTTCCCTGCTGCCCTGGGAGAGTCCTTCCACAGAGTCAATGTTACTGACTGCTTGATACCTCCCCTGAACGGTTAAAGTTAAGAGAGTGGTGCGTTACTACCGACTACCGACTTCTAAATGGGATATTATCAACATGAAAACTAAATTATCTCAGCTTTATGAAACTGATTTTAATTTGTGGATTGAGCAAACCGTAAATCACTTAAAAAAGGGCAATTTACAGGCCCTTGATTTAGATAACTTAATCGAAGAAATATCCGATATGGGACGTAATAATAGACGGGAGGTATTCAGTCGTTTAAAAGTTCTCTTGATGCACTTACTTAAATGGCAATATCAACCGGAAAAACGGACTAATAGCTGGATAAATACGATTGATGAGCAAAGAGAACAATTAGAGCTTATTTTCAGGGATAGTCCTAGCTTAAAACCCTATTTAGCCGATATTTTCGCAGAATGTTATCAAAAAGCAGTGCGAGGGACGGTAAATGAAACTAATTTACCAAAAGAAACTTTTCCGGTTGATTGTCCTTTTACCCAAGAACAGGTTTTAAATTGTGATTATTTTCCTGAAAATACCTTTTGAACAATGGATCTGGCAGTTTTATGAGAAAATCGCCCTGCTGTCAAGACTGATTTTTTTCTTGCCAAATAGCCAAGGCCATTTGATGAACAAATCGCCAAGGTAGATGATGCTGACGGGCAATAGCGGCACAATCTTCGTATTCTGGTTGTACGGTAATCGGTTGATTAATTGACTCTTTGTAGGCAACTTTTAGCCGAATTTGACCATAGACAGTATCGATCGATTGTATCTCTCTTTTTAAGATTGATCGCTCTTGAATTGTCCTTCTAATGCCTAAAGTTGTTGTTTCCTGAAAGATCATATTTTCACAAATAGCAATTTTATCCAAGCCACAAATTACTGTCAAAAGTATCCCAAAACGAGATTTTTTCATAGTAATTGCTTGACTAAATACATCTAAAGCCCCCGCTTGTAATAAAGCCTCGCTTAAGTAGGCGATCGCTTGCGGATTTAAGTCATCAATTTGAGTTTCTAAAACTGCCACAGTTTCGATTTCATCTAGCTTTTCTGGTGCTTTTTTCCCTAACCAAAGCCGGACAAGATTGGGAATCGGTAAATCTTTTGTCCCTGCCCCTAAACCGACCTTTTCTAACTGCATTTTGGGCGGTTTACCGAAACTTTTAGCTAAAGTTGTCACAATAGCTGCCCCCGTGGGTGTTACTAACTCCGCTGCGATGCCATTACTATAAATAGGTACTTGTCGATTACTTAACAATTGTACTACTGCTGGCACGGGAACCGGTAAACGACCATGGGCGGCCTGAACTGTACCGCCGCCGGTGGGGAGAGAAGAACAGTATAATTCACTCACCGATAGCCAATCCAAACCCAAACAAGTCCCGACGATATCAATAATGGCATCGGTTGCCCCCACTTCGTGAAAATGCACCTTTTCTGGCGCGATCCCGTGAACGGCTCCTTCTGCGATCGCAAGTTGTTGAAAAACCGCTAAACTCCATTCTTGGACTTTCTGGGGTAAATTTGCCTGTTTGATTAAATTTTCAATCTCCGGTAAATGGCGAGCGGGGGTATGATGGTGATGGTGGTGATGATGATCGGACTTCTCGGCAGTGACATCGACGTGAACCTTAGTAGCAATTTGACCGCGACGATGCACTTTTTCGGCCCTTAACTGATATTCATCCTCAATTCCTAAAGTTTTTAGTTGTGCAATCAGGTATTCTAAGGGGACTCCTAAATCTACTAATGCCCCTAAACACATATCCCCGGCGATTCCCGTGGGACAATCCCAATAGGCGACGATTTTGCTATCATGGCTACTATTTACTCTCTCCATCCCGAAAATCCCCAACAACGTTCTATCCAAGAAATCTGTCATGCCCTGAAAAATGGGGCAATTATGCTTTATCCTACCGATACTGTCTATGCGATCGGTTGCGATCTCAATGTGAAATCTGCCGTCGAACGAGTTCGCCAAATCAAGCAACTATCTAATGATAAACCCTTGACGTTTCTCTGTTCTTCTTTGTCGAATATTTCCGAGTACGCAGTGGTCAGCGATCATGCCTATAAGATTATGCGACGAGTCATACCCGGTCCCTACACTTTTCTCTTACCAGCGACTAAATTAGTGCCGAAAGTGGTGATGAATCCAAAGCGGAAAACCACTGGTATCCGGGTTCCCGATCACGTTATCTGTCGCACTATTCTCGAAACCCTAGAAAATCCCATTATCTCTAGTTCTGCCCATCTTCCCGATCAGGAGGGAGATTTTCCCACCAAGGGATTAGAAACCGCTAGGTTATTCGATGCCCTCGATCATATCGTTGATTTAATTATCGAAGATGGCTCTGCTCCCGGTTCGGAAGTGTCAACAATTGTTGATTTTACCGGCGATCAACCGGATATCGTGCGTCAGGGTTTGGGTTGGCCGGAATTACAACAATGGTTATAACGAAGGCACTCATGCACTCATGCAAAAGGCCGCTTTTTGCTCCCCACACCCCACACCCCACACCCCACACCCCACAACTTCCCACTTGCCACTTCCCACTTGCCACTGATAACTGATAACTGATAACTGATAACTGATAACTGTATCGGTTATTGCGACTTTTTATTTCCTGAAAACCGCCTTGTGGAAGTCAAGTTAGTTGCTTAAGATGGAGATAATCGCAGTCAGAGAAAACCTCTCAAGGAAATTATTACTATGGCTTTCACTCTTTATTCTCCCTTCCTAGAAATTAATTCTGTCCAACGTCAAATCGATCAACTTTTTCAAGAAGTATTACCGACAACTTCATTGGTATCTCGTCCCCCGGTGGAAATCTCCGTTAACGAGGATTCCGTGGAATTAAAAATCGAATTACCCGGTATGGATATTAAAGATATCGATGTGGAGGTTAGCAAGCAAATGGTGGCTATTAATGGGCAACGTGAATGCGCTGCCGAGGTAAAAGACAGCGAATTTTATTATGGTAAATTTAGTCGCTTGATTACCCTGCCAGTAGAGGTGCAAAATAGCCAAGTTACCGCTAACTATCAAGACGGTATTCTTTATCTCACCCTCCCGAAAGCGGCGGCAGAAAAAAATAAAGTGGTTAAAGTTAATCTTGGTTAGATGAGAAAAAGACTGGAGAATTTCTCCAGTCTTTGGTTTTATTTGTAGTCGCTAACTGTTAATGGAGTTCTTTGCCATTTAGGTTGACGGGACGGGGTTGAATAACACCAAAACCGCCGTGATTGCGTTGATAGATAACGTTGATTTCGTTAGTGTCTTTGTTGCAGAACATAAAGAAATCGTGATCGACTAATTGCAATTGTGTTAGTGCTTCCTCAATAGTCATCGGTGGCATGGCAAAGTATTTCATCCGCACTACTTCCGCAGGTAATTCGGGAGTGCGATCACCAATTAGGCTATCATCTAAGGGTTTCTCTTGCACCACCTCGCTAGTTTTAACGGTGGCGTGGGTGCGATGATCCACCAATCTTTCTTTATACTTGCGGAGTTGACGAGCGATTTTATCAGAAACTAAATCAATACTCGCGTACAAATTTTCGCTTCCTTCTTGAGCGCGAATCACTGTTCCATTAGCATAAACCGTTACCTCCGCTTTGTGACGATCGGGAATGCGTGCATTCTTTTCCACGGAGAGGTGAACATCGACCTTTGTGGTTATGCCGTTAAAATGTTTCACCGCTTTCTCCAGCTTTTGTTCCACATAATCATGAATAGGTTCGGTGACAGCGATATTATTGCCCTGAATCAATAGCTTCATACTCACTACTCCATCTAAAAATTTTGCTATGGACTGCCCACATCAACTATTTTTAAGGGATGTTGATGCCAGGAATTTAATCCTCAAAAAAACTGCTCGATCGCGCTGTTGATTGAAAGTCAATTAGAGGTCACAGTCTAGATATTGTCGGTGTTCTCGTTCTCTTTTTTTTGTCGGATCGCACGGAAAATTCATCGGGTCGAGCGCCTATTTGCAACTGGATTTATCTACCTCTATTCTAACAAGTTTCTCTAAACCTTCTCTTAACAGAAATGCGAAGTTCTGTTAACTTTCATTTAAAGAAACTGATTTTTGCCGCCAGCAAGGGAATCCGGTGATTGTTTCTCCCGTTCGACGGTTAACCTCGGAATAGATGGGATAACCTTAGATTAGCACTTAGTATTCTCCCCAACATCTATATCTTCCCTTCTTTTAATTTTCCTTTGCGCTCCTTCACATTTCTTAAATAATTTGACAAATCTCGCAATGAATGCTCAAAAAATACCTCGTCCCTGTGGGCTAAAAATTTGGGCAATTACGCCCTATTCTTTGGCAACAGCGATCGCTGGTGGGGCGAGAATTGCTAATCCCGACTTACCTGATATCCTGCTAATACTCGAACAGCCCCCGTTTATACCCTATCCATTAGTCAGATCTTTCTTAACAAAAAGAGAAGAAACTTAAAAAAAAGGGAAACGATTGATAGGTATAGTTTTGAAAGAAGGAATCAAGGTCGAGGTGAGCAAAAAAATGGAGAAATGGGCAGCCCAAGAATTACAGTATGCAGACCTCGGCGATACCAGAAGAAAGAAAAGGTTAATCAGTATCGTGGAAAACTTGGTCAGCCAATTTAGTACAAGTGTACAATAAGCTTCGGGAAATCTAGCGGCAGCGAGTGCCACCTATGACTTTTGGAATTCCCCCTATTTTCACCCCTCAGATATAATTGCCGCCCAAGCTAAAAGTACAGTAGAAAGAATCAAAGAACATCCAATAGTTTTGGCAGTGCAAGACACAACAAGTTTAGACTTTACGACACAAAAAGCCAAAAAAGGAAGGCTCTACCGAACCTGTCAGGTAAAACTATCAATAACTCATGGTTGTAAAGCTTGTATAATAAGGCTTTGAGTTTTTGTTAGATTGATATTTATCAACTTTAGAGCATTGCTGGGCAGAGAGGGAGCTTGAGGAATTTTCTACAGTGTAAGTTCGGAAGAACCAAAAGGAATGGGTTATCTAGATTGTAAAACCTCCTTTGGTCTCAAAGTTCATACCACATTAGGAGTATCCCCGGTCGGAATACCTTTAGGACTGATTAATCAATAGGTCTGGGCAAGAGAAGAAAAGAATTTAGGGATTGCCAAGCAACGAAAAAAAAGAGAAACCCAAGAAAAAGAAAGTCAAAGATGGTTAAATTCTTGCTCAGAAACACAACAACAAATACCCGAAGAAATTCAAGTAGTAACAATCGGAGATTGTGAGGCAGACATATTTGATTTATTTGCCCAGTCAAGAAATCCTAACTCTCATTTATTAATCCGAGGAACTCATAACCGAAAAGTTAACTATCTCGTCGAAGACAAGGAAAAGTCAGGGCATCCAGAGACTAAATATTTACATCAATCCATCAGATAAATTAAAGCCTGTGGTAGCCTAGATGTGCAAGTAAAACGCAATCCTAATCACGAGGCTAGACTAGCTAAACTAACAGTTAGATTTGCCAGTTTTGAAATACAAGTACCTA
>NZ_JADBSA010000159.1:0-11124 GCF_020246945.1 Microcystis sp. M113S1
GGGGGTTTCGTTCAGAAAAGACTTCAAATTCGGCCTTGAACGAGTAAAACTTTCTAGGAAATAAGGTTGAACATGAGATTTTTTCGACTTGTTCAAAGTGGCCGGAGGGCATTCGGACACTCAAAATGGACGTGGAGGAAGGCATAAGACTACCGCTAAAGTAGCAGTATCCTTCCTGTGAAGCGTCAACCCCGTTCAGCGACCACCCTAAAAAAGTGGCGTGGTGAGGAATCGCCGTCCGTTTTACGGCGGCGAGGATGTCAACATTTTTGTCCGTTCAATTTTTGATTGAACGAACCTGCGTCAGTCCCCACTCTCAGCCTAGGGGAGTGGGGAAGGTACAGGAAGGGGAACCATTAAGTGGTTCTCCTCGTGCGGAAGTATGAGGCAACCGCCATCGACGAAGAAGCGTCAGAAACTTCCCACTCAGCCAAGCGGTGGGGAACAGTTGATTAAAACATTGTCCAGCTTTCTTTGACCCATGACTCTCCCCTCGGATTTTCCCCTAGAACCACCGGCTACCAATAAAGATCCCCATCGTGATTATCGCGGACTCGATCGCAGTAAACTCACCCCCATGTATCAGCATTATGTGGAGGTAAAAGAAACCTATCCCAATGCCCTTTTACTCTATCGTGTGGGCGATTTTTTCGAGTGTTTCTTTCAGGATGCGGTGATTATCTCCAGAGAATTAGAATTAGTTCTCACCAGCAAGGAAGGGGGTAAAGGTATTGGGAGAGTCGCGATGACCGGGGTTCCCCACCACGCCCTAGAGCGCTATAGTCGTTTATTGGTGGAAAAAGGCTATGCGGTGGCGATTTGTGACCAAGTAGAGGATTCGACGGAAGCAGCCGCCGAAAAACGGCTAGTAGAACGCGCTATCACCAAACTGCTCACCCCCGGAACCCTCACCGATGAGGGAATGTTAAACGCAAAAAAGAATAATTTTCTGGCCGCAGTGGTGATTACCGGAGAAAATTGGGGATTAGCCTATGCAGATATCTCCACCGGAGAATTCTACACCACCCAAGCCAGCGATTTAACGGCTTTAAGCCTAGAATTAACCCGTTTACAGCCCTCGGAAATCCTTTTTCCCATCAATGCCCCCGATTTAAACCGTATTTTGCGCCCAGGGGAAAAATCCGACCATCTCCCCCCCTGTTTACCCGATAGTTTTTGTTATTCTCTCCGTCCCCAAACTATCTTTACTCTCACAGAAGCGAAAAATCGTCTCCTAATCACCTATAAAATGCGTTCCCTAGAGGGGATGGGCTGCGAACATTTACCCCTTGCTATTCGCGCTGCCGGAGGCCTATTAGAATACATTGAAGATACCCAAAAAGCCAATCAAGTCCCCCTACAACCTTTAAAAACCTACTCTATCTCGGAATTTTTGATTTTAGATGGGCAAACCCGTCGCAACCTTGAAATTACCCAAACGGTGCGCGATGGTAGCTTCTATGGTTCTCTATTATGGGCGATCGATCGCACTTGTACGGCCATGGGTAGTCGCGCTTTACGTCGTTGGTTACTGCAACCTCTCTTAGATTCTCGCGGTATTCGCGCCCGTCAAGATACTATCCAAGAGTTAAAGGATAATCCCTCCTTGCGCCAAGATATTCGGCAAAAATTAAGGGAAATCTACGATATAGAACGTTTAAGCGGTCGTGTTGGCGCAGGAACAGCTAATGCGCGCGATTTACTTTCCCTAGCGGCATCTTTAGTCAAATTAGCCGATTTAGCGGCTTTGGTCGCCTTAGGAAATTCGCCCTATTTGAAAGCTTTACAGCAAATTCCCGCCGATTTAGAAAAATTAGGCCAGCAGGTAATCGCGCATCTGGTGGAATCTCCTCCGCTGCATCTGAAGGAAGGGGGGGTGATTCGCGAGGGAATTGATGCCCAATTGGATGCCCTGCGGCGCGACTATCAGGAAGTAATCGATTGGTTTAAGAATCTGGAGACGACAGAAAAAGAAAGAACGGGTATTAGTAATCTTAAGGTTAATTATAACAAAACTTTCGGTTATTATATCAGTTTACCCCGCAGTAAAGCCGATTTCGCCCCAAAAGATTATGTGCGTAAGCAAACTTTAGTCAATGAGGAACGTTATATCACCACCGAGTTAAAGGAGAAAGAAAATATAATTCTGACGGCAGTAGATGAATTAAATAAGTTAGAATACGAGATTTTTAGCGATTTACGCCGTCAAGTGTCCGAATTTTCCCCAGAAATCCGGGAAGTAGCCACAAAAGTCGCCGCTTTGGATGTGTTGGCCGGATTGGCAGAAATCGCCGTTTATCAGGGATATTGTCGCCCGGAAATTGCGGATGGTCGTCTTATCGATATTAAGGATGGTCGTCATCCCGTGGTGGAACAATCGCTTGGGGCCGGCTTTTTTGTGCCGAATTCGATTAATTTGGGCAATCAGGAGGGTTTAGAATACCCCGACTTGATTATTCTCACCGGTCCCAATGCTAGTGGCAAAAGTTGTTATCTGCGACAGGTGGGATTAATTCAATTGTTGGCCCAAACCGGCAGTTTTGTCCCGGCAAAGTCGGCCAAAATCTCCATCTGCGATCGCATTTTCACCCGGGTGGGGGCTGTGGATGACCTCGCTACCGGCCAATCCACCTTTATGGTGGAAATGAACGAAACTGCCAATATTCTCAATCACGCCACGGAGAGATCATTAGTATTATTAGACGAAATTGGCCGGGGGACAGCCACTTTTGACGGTTTATCCATAGCTTGGTCTGTGGCGGAGTATTTAGCCACGGTACTGCAATCGCGGACGATTTTCGCCACCCACTACCACGAACTGAACGAATTAGCCTCAATCTTAGAGAATGTGGCTAATTATCAGGTAACGGTCAAGGAATTACCCCATGAGATAGTATTTTTGCACCAAGTACGACCGGGAGGCGCGGATAAATCCTACGGTATCGAAGCGGGGAGATTAGCCGGTTTACCAGCTTCTGTGATCGATCGTGCCATGCAGGTGATGGGTCAAATCGAAAAACATAGTAAAATTGCTATCGGTTTGCGTCAGGGAATTAAGAAAATTAAACCGGTTAAGTCAGATAATTCCCCATCTCTCCAGCAGTTAGATATTTTTGATGACAGTAAGTAGTCGTGCAAAGCTCAACTTTGTCTCCTTTTTGTCTCCTTTGTCTCTCCGTGGTTCACGAAAAGGCTGCATCTCACATTTGCAGAAACACCGACAATCAACAATTATCAGTGACTCTTAAACTGGGACAAATATATGAACAACCGCGTGTAAGCATCCCACCGAAAAACTAATGCGCGGGGGTTCTACCCCCCAAAGACTTGAATTGAGGGAAAAAATTGAAAGTAACGCCCGATTTTAGAAGATAGTTTTCCCTTTAAAAATCTTCCTTTTTCAACAATATTAAAACTGTAAAAACTTTTTAATTTGAGTCCAAAGATTGCTAAAAGATTCTTTCATTTCCTCTTTAATTTTCCAGCGTTTAAAGGCTTCTTCATAAGCAATTCCTTGATTTTGAAAAGTTTTCCAAGCCGAGAGAGAAAGAGGTAAACCCATCAGCAAAAAGATATAAATTGCCCAAGAAATTGTTCCCGCACTAATTAAATTAATGGTAAGAAAAAAACTATTAATAATCAGATAGCGAACGGTTTTATGTTTTAGCTCCTCGCGACGAAAGCGATCGAATTCCTGCCGCTTATAACTGAGCATTTTTGACTCTTGCCAGTCCTTTTCCGCTGCTTCTAAGTCTTTAACTTCAATAGCTAAATCGTCGGCAATTTCTAACAACTGTTGACGGGTAATTTCTCCCTTATCCCCTTGACGGGAGATAGCCAAATAGAGAATTTCCTGCACATCCTCTTGACTGTAGGATTGGGGAGGGAAAAAATCGGGGTTTGGCATAGCGATAGAGAAAGAAATAGGTTCCTTCTCTATTATGGGCGATCGATTTAGCGATTGACAGTTAGACGAGACAGGGAGTTTTTAGCTGATTCCACCATGCTTCTAAATCCTGCAAAGAGCGATCGGCATATTGACCGTAACGTTCCCGTTTATTGCGGATTTTTTGGCTAAAATTCGGCAAAATGCCAAAATTTGGCGGCATCGGTTGAAAATGTTTCGGTTCGGCACTGCTGATAAACTCAAATAATGACCCCATCATCGTTGTGGTCGGCAATGTCACCGTTTCTAATCCTAAAACTAAACGAGCTGCATTAGTTCCCGCTAACCATCCCCCAGCAGCCGCAGCCGTATAGCCTTCCGTCCCGATTAACTGTCCTGCCGCTAATAGCGTCGGTCGCGATTTAAACTGGAGACTGGAGGATAATAACTGGGGAGAATTGATAAAGGTGTTTTTGTGCATCACCCCCATGCGGACAAATTCGGCCTTTTCTAACCCCGGAATCAGACGGAAAACTCGTGTTTGTTCACCCCATTTTAAATTAGTTTGAAATCCCACCATATTCCATAATTGCCCCGCTTTATCTTCCATTCGCAACTGTATAACTGCGTAGGGACGTTGATCCGGATATCTGGGATCCGCTAATCCCACCGGTTTCAGGGGACCAAAACGCATGGTATCTTCTCCCCGACAGGCTAATTCTTCGATTGGTAGGCAAGCCTCGAAAAATTTGGCATTTTCTCGCTCAAAATCCTTTAATTCTGCCTGTTCTGCCTGTTTTAGTTCTTGCCAGAAATGCAGGTATTGTTCCCGATCCATGGGACAATTGAGATAGGCGGCCTCACCTTTATCGTAACGGGAGGCCAGAAAAGCGATCGATCGATCGATCGATTCCCCTAGAATAATCGGACTAGCGGCATCAAAAAAGCTCAGATAGTCCAGTCCGGTGAAATTTTGCAGATCTGCGGCTAAAGCAGCACTGGTTAACGGTCCAGTGGTTAAAACGACGATACCATCCCGGGGAATTTCAGTGATCTCCTGACGTTTTAAGGTGATTAGAGGGTGGTTAGCCAGCATTTCCGTCAAATTTCGACTAAAGACCCCTCGATCGACCGCTAAAGCCCCTCCTGCGGGGACACTGTGCTGATCGGCCTGGGCAATAACTAGAGAATTTAAGCGTCGTAATTCTTCATGGAGTAACCCGGTGGCGCGATCCACCGCCATGGCACCAAAGGAGTTACTACAGACTAATTCGGCTAAAAATTGGCTATGGTGGGCGGGACTAGAGCGAATTGGGCGCATTTCGTGCAGGATCACGGGAATACCTGCTTGGGCTATCTGCCACGCCGCCTCAGTCCCCGCTAATCCTCCACCAATTACATGAATAGGGCGATCGATCATAGTTGGGAGAAAATGGCTAGAGTAGGATTATTTTAGCGTCAGTTCCCAGTCACCAAAAAAATAGGCTGGGCTGACGGCGATCGCATGAAGATTTGGGCTGATCGCAAACTCAGGTTATAATTAAGGAAGGGATGGAATATTGTATTCTATCTCGGCACCGGTTTTGCTTTCGAGAAGGTGGCAACACCGCCCCACTTTCTCGCCATCTCCTTCCAGATGGGTTAGTTAGCGGTTTGACTTCTATGAACACCAATTATCTTGAAGAATACCAAAAATACCTAGCCGAATGGCAGAAACTGCTTCTGTCCGCTTGGGGTAATGGTGTTCCCACGACTACACCAGTGTTTGAGTTTCCAGAAACTTTGGTTAAATCCCTCGAATATCAACAAGAATGGGTGAAATCCTACCTAACCGCCCAAGAAACCGCCACCAAAGTTGCCCTCGATAGTCAGAAACAATTCTGGGATAGTTATTTCGGTTTTGCTCGTCAGTCCATGGCTGTAATCAATAAACCAGCTTAATTAGGTATCAATTGGCTAGATAGTTCGATTGGTGACTTAACTTCCCTTAAAAAATGAAATTCCTCAAATACAATCCCCTCTGGCCCTGTATTTGAGGCTTTTTTGGCTTTTATTCCCTTCAAGCAATCAGGGAATTTTGGGGTTTCGCAAAAATCATCCGTCCAGCAGAGGTTTGCAATGCAGATGTCACCACTACCCGCAATTCTCCCCCTAGATAATCTTTTCCTTCTTCTACCACTACCATCGTGCCATCTTCTAGATAACCGATGCCTTGGGTGGGTTCTTTTCCTGCTTTGAGAATTTTCAGATCCAGAGTATCCCCGGGCAAGTAGATCGGGCGTACTGCTTGGGCGAGATCGTTGACATTCAAGATGGTGACTTTTTGCAGATTGGCCACTTTACTGAGATTATAATCGTTAGTGAGCAAGGTGGCGTTAATTTCTTGGGCAAGATGGACTAATTTAGCATCTACGGTGCTAATATCGTCATAATCGGCCGGATGAATGATAATGCGATCGGGAAATTCTTCTTGCATCCGGTTTAAGATGTCTAATCCTCGTCTTCCTCTAACTCGTTTTTGGTCGTTACTGCCATCCGCTAACTGTTGCAATTCCTGAAGGATAAATTGGGGAATGAGTATCTGTCCCTCAATAAATCCTGTGTCTAACAATTGTTCGATACGACCATCAATAATACAACTGGTGTCAACAACTTTGGTGGCGGCCGCTTGCAGGGTTCCTTCTGCCACTAAAATTGATTCCATACTATTCGGGTTAATCAGACGCAAAAAAGTGCGACCGTGGGCATCAGCTAAACTAACCCCCAGATAGGAAAACATAATACTGCCTAAAATGGCGATTATCGGCTTAATAAACGAGAATTCTCCCGGAATCGGTAGGAAGAAAATCGGGGCTAGGATCAGATTAGCAATCAACAAACCGATAACTAGACCGACCGAACGGGTTAAAATAACTTCGATCGGAGTTTGCCGTACTTGGGTTTCTAGACGACGATAGGTAGTTTGGGCAACTAAACCAAGAGCTAAACCAATAATTGAGGCAAAACCCGCCGATAACCAGCGTAAAGCTTCAATATTAGTGATTTGCGACTGGACAGTAACCGGCAGCAAGTCCACACCACTATAACCAATACTGGCAATAGCGAAGACGAATAATAAAATTATGACGGCATCAAGCATAGGGATAATACCAGAGAGGATAGGGGGGAATGATGGTAGATAAAATAATGAGTATGAATGCTTTTATATTATATCTGTGGGCTTCTCCTAATTTGTGTCGGGAAAGTTGCTTTCATTCTAGGAGATGTTCTCCCCAGCCATAATACATCTTAACGAAGATAAACGAAATTACAGCCGTCGGTCGTCAGCCTTGAATCGGTTATCAGTTATTAGTTATCAGTCATCGGATGCGAGTTACAGCGTTTCTCAGATAGATGAGGTTCGTTCTTGCATCTAAAATACTTGATTAGCAAGGGTTAGTCTGTACCTCACCTTGACGAGAAAGGCTGTATGAGTTCACTGATTACTGTTCACTGTTCACTGATAACTGCTGTAATGTCCTATTTTCACCCCGTAACCTCGGTTTATATTCATATTCCCTTTTGTCGTCGGCGCTGTTTTTACTGTGATTTCCCGATTTTTGTCGTCGGTAATCGCACCAATCCGGCGACTTTTCCCCCTGTGGTGGAGTATGGGGAAATATTACAAGAAGAAATTAGCCTTAGTCAGGGGACCGGGAAACCCCTAGAAACAATTTTTTTTGGGGGGGGGACTCCTTCCCTGTTACCGGTGGAATTATTAGGGGCAATTCTGGATACTTTAGCCAAAAAGTTTGATTTTGCAGCTGATATAGAGATTTCTATGGAGATTGATCCGGCTACCTTTAGTTTAGAACAATTACAGGGTTATCTTAGCGCGGGAGTCAATCGGGTAAGTTTAGGAGTACAGGCTTTTCAAGAACCATTATTACAGGTTTCTGGTCGATCGCATACCGTTAAGGATATCTATCAGGCAGTGGAATTAATTCAGGGATTGGGAATAGTTAACTATAGTTTGGATTTGATTTCGGGATTGCCACAACAAACCCTCACAGATTGGGAAAATTCCCTAGAAAAAGCGATCGAACTGCAACCGGCCCATCTTTCCTGTTACGATTTGGTCTTAGAAGCGGTTACTCCTTTCGGTAAACAGTATCAACCGGGAAAAAAACCCTTACCCGATGATGAAACCACGGCGAAAATGTATGTTTTAGCCGGTGAAAAACTAGCTTTAGCCGGTTATCAACATTACGAGATTTCTAACTATGCTAAACCGGGTTATCAATGCCGACATAATCGAGTTTACTGGGAAAATCGTCCCTATTACGGCTTTGGTATGGGGGCTGCTAGTTATCTCCATCAACAACGTTTTACCCGTCCGCGCAAAAGTCGCGACTATTTCGCTTGGGTAAAAGAAGGCTGTCAGATTGACGTGGAGAAAAATAGTTTGATTGATGATCTTCTCGAAACCTTAATGCTAGGGTTAAGGTTAGGGTCAGGGGTGAGTTTACCCGCCATTGAAGCTAATTTTGGTTCGGAAATCAAAAAAGCAATTTTAGAGGTCTTAGAGCCGCATAAACAGCGTAATTTAGTAATAATTGAGGGGGATAGCAGGGTCAGATTAAGCGACCCCGAAGGTTTTTTGTTTTCTAATATCGTTTTAACCGATTTATTCGATCGCTGGCAATAGTTAGAAACTATAGTTTCCTAGCGATAATAGACAGCTAACCAAATACAAGGGGGATTATTGCTAGTAAATTCGACGCGATGTTTTTGGTGAGGAGGAATCAGTAGATAATCCCCTGCTTGCAGATTAACTTGGCTGCCATCCTCATAACTAATCTCGGCAAAACCCTGTAATAAAATCACCCATTCAAAGTCAGATTGATCGTACCATTGACCGATGGGAGTGGTTTGACCAGTGGAAATAATTCTTTCCAGACGAATAGCCTGACTTTGGGCCAAAATTTCCAGAATTTCTCGGTCAGGAATTAGTTCAGGTAAATCAAAAATTGAAGCTGCTGTCATTAGTTATGATCCCTTTCTGGATGAAAATCTTTAATCACCGTCGGTATTGCTGTTAAAATTTTCTCAACGATATCAGTAGGTGTATCTAGGTCAGAAACAACAATCCGAAGATCTGCTTCTGCATAAAGTCCTCGTCTTTGTTCTAATAATAATTCCAGGTTACTTTCTAAATCAGTGGACTTAAGCAAGGGACGAGAGGTATCTTGTTTTAAACGTTTAACCAAGACTTCGAGAGGAACATCTAACCAAATCATTAAACCGTGACGAAGATAACTCCAATTTATCGGTTTTAAAACCATCCCTCCCCCGGTAGCAATCACAGTTTTAGTCAGAGAGGATAATTCGGCCAAAACTTGGGTTTCTAACTCCCGAAAAGTCGCTTCTCCCTCGTCGGCAAAAATTTCCTTAATTTTCTTTCCCGCGACCCTTTCTATTAATATATCTGTATCAAAAAAACGATATTGTAAACGTCGGGAAAGCAACTCTCCCAGGGTGGATTTGCCGGCCCCCATCATTCCTAGCAAAAAAACACTTAATCCCCGTAAGGAGTTAAAATCTGTTGCGTTGTCCATAGTTAAAATTTAGCTGAATGTAGTCCTCGCTACTAAGGGACGATGTTTTGATAAGCATTTAGGAGTGAAAACCCGCAGGTGAAATCAGAAAATCTTCTCAGAACTGCCATTGACACCGACATCGTGTCAGAATCTGGATAACCATGATACCATCTTGGTAATTAATCGACAAAATCAGCTTGATTAATTTAATCAAGTGGTGTGAGGAGTGTGAACACAGGAGTCTAAAATTCATGTCCAATCAACCAGCAAACTTTCCGGGTAACAGAAATCAACTCAAACCGATTAAAGTCGGGGTTATCGGGGTCGGTAACATGGGACAACACCATAGTCGCATCCTGAGTTTATTAAAAGACGTGGAATTCGTCGGGGTGGCCGATGTCAACGTCGAAAAGGGACTGGAAACTGCCAGTAAATACCGAGTCCGTTTTTTTGAAAATTATTTAGATCTCTTACCTAGGGTAGATGCGGTTTGTATCGCTGTCCCCACGCGGTTACACCATCGAGTCGGGATGGACTGTCTGCAAGGGGGAGTACATACCTTGATCGAGAAACCGATCGCCGCTAGTATTAGTGAAGCGGAATCTTTAGTCAATGCGGCAGCCGATCACGATTGTATTCTGCAAGTGGGTCATATCGAGCGTTTTAATCCCGCTTTCCAAGAGTTATCGAAGGTCTTGAAAACCGAGGAGATTCTAGCGATTGAATCCCATCGCATGAGTCCCTATTCCCAGCGCGCTAATGATGTGTCGGTGGTGTTAGATTTAATGATCCATGATATAGATTTAATTTTAGAATTAGTCGCCGCTCCTGTGGTGAAATTAACCGCTAGTGGTAGTCGCGCTGCCACTGATTCCGGTTATCTCGATTATGTCACTGCCACCCTTGGTTTTAGTAATGGAGTGGTGGCTAATTTAACCGCTAGTAAGGTGACTCATCGCAAGATTCGCCGTTTAGCAGCCCACTGTAAAAATTCTCTCACGGAAGCGGATTTTCTCAACAATGAAATCCTCATTCACCGGCAAACCACCGCTAACTATAGCACTGATTACGGTCAAGTTCTCTACCGTCAAGATGGTTTAATTGAAAAGGTTTATACTAGCAATATTGAACCTCTACACGCGGAATTAGAACATTTTGTTCATTGTGTGCGCGGTGGGAACCAACCTTCCGTCGGTGGGGAACAAGCTTTAAAAGCTTTACGATTAGCTAGTTTAATCGAACAAATTGCCCTTGATGGTCGCGTTTGGCAACAATCGGACTGGAATTATCAATATCTTAATTCTCCCGTGATTACTGCTTCTTGATTGTTTTTTCCCCGATTCTTTAAATGAGAGAATTGGGGTGAGGAAACCAAATTAGTTATTTTGAGAACTTTTCAAACATTTTTCTGAGGATTTTTGACCACACCATTGACTTTCACAGGGAACTCCATCACCGTCTCCATCCATTTTGACATTAGGGCAATTTCTCAAGAAAAAAGTCGCTTCTGCACAGGATGTCATCGAAAATTTTGGGTCTGAAACCCCGTCGTTCTACGACGGCTTTACCGTTAAATACTAGCGCATTTACCAAATATATGCTAAAATGTGAGACATGGAAAAAGCCTATTCGTTTCGATTTTACCCAACACCCGAACAA